>JAGLSM010000114.1 GCA_023135745.1 Spirochaetota bacterium
ACCAAAATCCACGCAATGGTCCTTAACGGAAGAGACCCGTCAGAGATAACCTTTGAGAAAAATTCCACAGGAAAATGGTAGATGTATTTAAATGAATGAGCATGGGCCTTAAAGAACAATAACTGTAAGCTCACCGCAATACATAAAGTAACAATCACCCAAAGGCTAGCTTTGAAATCCCGTCTGACAACTAACAAATAAAATATCGTTGAAAAAAACAAAACGATTCCGGCCGACCTGATCCACAGGGCATAAGCTAGAAAAATAAGAAATAGCAAAAACGGACAGTATTTCAACGGAGAAAGAGGCGTTTTGGTATCATCGCAATATCTTATAAAGAGGTAAACCGCGCACGTTTCGAAAAATAAAAAAGGGATATCGGAGAGAACATTCTGTTTGAAAATAAAGAATTCAGAAGAAACAGCGAGAAAACAGCAACATAAAAACGCTAAAGGCTTCCCTATTTGTTTAACGAATACGAGATAAAGCAGAAAAATCGTTGCGTACCAGAAAAAGATATTAGGAAATTTCAGTAATTTAAAATTAACACCGAAAACTTTTATCAACGGTGCTATGAGTAAGGAAAAACCCGGCGGATAGCTAAATGTCGGCTCAAGAATAATGTCGGATTCATAGGGCTTATGGGATATGATATTTTGTGCATACCGGATATAATGGCTGAAATCTCCCCCCCAATTGTGGCCATCATTCACTGTTATGATATTGATAATGATGGGGATCAGAAAACAAAGTATTAAAATTAAGCAGGCTGTCTTTTTCATTATTTTTTATTATGACATATTATTACCCGAAAGAAAAATAATAAAGAAAATCCGGTGATAGGAGCAACAACTGGTAAATACGTAAAAACTTGCGGTCCCTTGCTTGTCCGTATTGATCTTCACCTGGAGGTGCCGGCTTTAAGTTCGACGGAATTGCTTAATAACGCGAAAGCCGAAGCATCCCGAGATATTAAAGAAAGGACCGTAGGAGCGCAATCCCGACAGCAGGAACGGTTCACGCCTTCGGGTATAACCGCCAATAGCCACATGAATCACCAGCAGATCAAAAAGTCCTGCACTTTGGATACGGAAGGAAAGAAACTTTTAAAGGCGGCTATTGAGGAACTCGGCCTCTCGGCCCGCGCCTATGACAAAATCCTAAAAGTCGCAAGAACGATCGCGGACTTGGCCGATTCGAATGAAATCAGAACCGAACATCTCGCGGAGACCATTCAATATAGAAGTTTGGATAGAAATTGGTGGGGGTAAAAACAGATAAATGACAGTCACTCTTTTTCCATTTTTTTTCTTTTTCTTTCATCACTTTCTACAAATTTTATAAACTGCGCCTTCTCAAAGTTTTTTGCCAAAACAATCGGGTTCTGCTCAAACCGGTCCTTTGATAAGTTAAAATAAACAACTTCCCTTCTATAAAAATGATAGGTCCACTTATGCGGATAGCGTACAATAGCTATTTGCCGATCATGTAGTGGTTGATTTAACCGTATAAAACGATCCTTTTTATTAAGACTGTTCGGTGTGATGTCAGAAATACTTAAATCTGACATATAATTCTCAGAGAGCAATTCCAAAATAGTATGAAAAAGGCTTATATGGTTATATCTTTCTTTAATAATTCTATGCTGAAGCGGATTTGGTGGAATATAAAACATACTCGTTAAATAGATATCATCATACAGGCCTCCCCAAACATTTAAAGTATTATTAATGCCTACCGGGACAGAATGGTCCCCAAAAACAAAAAGATGCGTATCACTTTTATCATACTGTTCAAAAGACTTAATGAAACTATGCAGCATTTCATCTTGTTGACGAGTTGCATTTGCGATGGTTTGATAAGGATTTTTGGGATCAGGATAAACTCTTAAATGTTTATATTCTTCTTTAGTTTTAAACGGCCAATGCATCAAGCTAGATACTGCAATATAAACAAACTTCTTTTCGGCCTTCTCCCGTGACAAAAACTCAAATATACGTTGATAGAAAATGTCATCGTTAAAACCCCACTTGGTTTCCTTATCGCCTTCTTTCATGATTTCCCTATTAATCACAAAATCAAACCCGATTTTTTTCATATAATTTCCTGTATTAGCAAATCCAAGCCTGTGCGCCTTAAAGAAATAAGTTGTATATCCATTCTCCTTGAAAATTTCAGGAAGACATTTAAAAGGAAAATCTTCTTTCTGTTTTGCTTGCGGTCCATCTAAATTATCAGAAACGCCGCATAAAATGCTTTCCTGATTCTGAATAGTTGTGATTGTCGTATTGTAAAATTCTGGAAAATATAAACCTTTTTCAGCGAATTTAAGAAAAACAGGGGCCGCAGGCTGATCATAATGCTTTCCATTTATAAGAACATCGCCATTTGCAACTTTTGAATTCAAACTTTCTAGGTGTAAATAAATAACATCAGAGTCCTCATTAAACTTTATTTTCATCTTTTTAGAAATAAGCGGTGAGCTGGCAATATCTGCCCTTAGAATATAATCTTCCGTCAGGATTTTACTTGCGAAAACATAATTAACATTGGGAATTTGCAGGAGGACCATCGCAATGGGAAAAATCAGTAAATAGCGATGTGTTAACCGGGTTTTTATTGCCCTGAAAAGAATGTAATTGAGCATACAAATCAAAATAATTGAACCAAAAAATAGCACCTTTTCCGTTGTGGTATGAGCATTAATCAAATCCGGCGCTAAATCAAGATTTTTAAAAACAAGAATAATGTCCATAGGGCCTTGCATTTTAAGAACAAGCATCGTGAAAAGCGTTTCAAGCGACTTTAAAAATACCGCTCCTATTCTTGTTGCAACATGAAGTTGGAAAAGATAGATATACAGCAAATTAACGATAATTATAAGAATAAGACTTAGGGCTGTATTAAGAATGGTGTGGCTTAGATAAGCGAGAACAGCGACGCAAGGAAGAAGGCAAAGAAAAAATAAATAGAAATATTCAAGTTTGGCGAATATTCCAACTTTTAATGAAGGCAGCATCTTTCTGCTCATATTAAATATTCTTTCTAAACCAAACCGTACCCCATTAATAAAAGAGGAATCCGGTTGTTTTTCCTTTTCCTTTCGTTTTTTCAGAAATTTTCTTATTTTTCTTTCTTTTAGGTTCAGATCCCTGGATATTTCCTCAATAGATTTCTTATTAACGTTTTCTAGAATGTATTTTCTCTGTTTTGGTTCCATCGGAATATTGCCCTCTGATTTTGTAAGATTCAGGAAAAGACGGCTTCCCCTACTGCACATGCATACAAGCAATTGCTTCTATTTATTAGTTATTATATCCCCGGCAAAACACTATACAATCAGAAATCTTTTAAAAAGCATCCCATCCTCGAGTGTTAAATAGTTAAGGAAAAAGGGACACCTCTTTTCTTCTCATCTTCTCTGAATCGGTGCTGGTAAACTACCAGCATATCCTTTTTTTCATTCTGCCCCAAATTGCTCTAACTTCGTCGCTTGAAACATGTTTGAAAGTTTTCGTCTTCTCGGGCTCCAAACCAGTATCAGGGTCAAGAAAAACTACCTTTTTTCCTTTTTTTCATGCACAAAAAAACACCCTT
The DNA here is from genome assembly GCA_023135745.1 of Spirochaetota bacterium. Classification (GTDB taxonomy): domain Bacteria; phylum Spirochaetota; class JAGLSM01; order JAGLSM01; family JAGLSM01; genus JAGLSM01. The sequence continues at coordinate 3,598 of JAGLSM010000114.1, forward strand.
TTTATTCTAAAATACCAAAAGCAAATGGATTCAATTTGTTTAATGCAATTACGTTCAATTTCACCTGATCGTTTTTATCAATGGTTACAATGATAAAATTATCACACTTTCCTCTTCCCATACCACTCGTTATTAAATGGATATTACCATTGACATCGTGCGTGGGGAGCTGTTCATCGGTCGCTGCAACATCTCCGGCAAACATATAAATTTCATTCTTTAGCCTTCGAAACAGAGGCTCTACATTTGAGAAAAAATTAATTTTATTAGCTCGACCTTCTGTCGAATTTATCATTATGTCCTTATATTCATTATCCAGCTCCCACCATAAAACCTGATGAAAAAACACAAATACACGATTAAAGATATCTGCTCCCTTTAACGTATTTCTAAGAAATTCCATCTGTTGTCCTGAAATATTCCAATAATCCAAGTTCGGATCAAGAACTATAAATAAATCGTTTCCGTAATTAAAGGAGAAATATGTTTTACCATACCTCTTTTCATATAAATCGCGGTCTTTTATATCATGGTTTCCGACGGCAAAATAAACAGGGATATCCAACCGGTCAAGAGTTCTATCAACCTCATCCCAGTCCTTAGCTGTGCTCTCTTTTACAATATCTCCGGTTAATACGCCAAAACTCATTCCTGTGGTATTTTTTATAAAAGATATCTTCTTTTCAAATGGCGGATGCAGCCCATAGTTATTTTTCCCGGGGCTTCCGTAGGTATGCCCTGCGACAAAAAAAGAATAAACAATATCATCCGCCGGCACAACAAGATGCTGCGGCCCGCGAATGAAGAGAACCATAAAAAGGACCAAAAAAGCAATTGCCAAAACAATAATAAAAATTATCATTTTCTTTTTCATCGCAATAAAATTACTCATAAAAACCCCACATCGACTGAATTCCTTGAACATATTTTGAGTTTTTAGACAAGCGGAAAGGAAATAAACTAGTCACCCTGTGGGAATCTTGATCATATTTGCAGGAATATTTTAATTCGATAATTTTACTCTTCAACATAGACGATTGATCAATAAAAGTATTCGAATAATTTCTTAATCTGTACATCTTCATATATTCATCTACTGTCAATCTAAATTTCAAATCAGCTGAACGATAATATTCTCTTTGGTATGAATTTAATAAAACCGGGGATAACCTTAACACATAATTTCTAATCGGCCCTGGTAAGTCCGCACCCGAAATTATCCTCTTTATTTTTTCGACATCATAACCGCTCTCGACATTCATCGCCGGCAAAGCAAAAGTTATTTTTCCAATTTGATGATTAACCTTCAGCTTAAATTCGAGGTTCGGGCTTGCGGCTTGACCAAAAGTATCTCCATACCACCTTATTCTCACCTTCAACCTTTTTGACAGGCCATTAACATTATCTTTGTAACTCTGGAAATGAAAACTGTCAAAATAGACATTATTGATTTGCCTTTTGTAAAAGATGGGTTTGAAAACTGCCGGATGGCTTTGAATGACAGGATTGAGTTGAAGAAATAAATCATTATCGACAACAAACTTTCGTTCATACCTGTAGTCACTAATTTTACTTGATAATAAATCAATCATAGGCCTAATAGCTCTTGCTTCAACTTATGAAATACATCCTGATCCGTCCTCTTTCTCTTTCTATTAATTTTCAATTCGGAAGCATCCTCCAAGAAATACGCGTGTTTAACATTTTTAGTTTTAACCTCTTTTAAATGGGCTAAAGCCGGGCCAAATTCCGCTTTCTTTTGATAAAGCGTAATTCCAACAAGAGAATCATTAATCTGAATACGCTCACCTCTTATTTCAGAGAAATCTTTTACGGCCACACCGATCTTACTTTTATCAATAAAGATATCAGCAAGATCTACTTTACTTTCTTCTCCAACACTTATCCCTTTGTCCCCGGCATTTCTAACATGAATATTCCTAAGGCCTAGTAATGTTCCGGAGACATCAATAGCATCATTTCCTGTATCCGCAAAGAATGTATTTATTATCTCTCCTTTTCCGAAATCAATATCCAACGCATCTGATAATGTTGATTTAAACAAGCTCTCGGAAATGCTAAATTCTCCTCTAACAATGTTCAAGCCGTCTTCAGACCTATTGTCTAAAAATTTGCATTTCTTAATGCTGACCGGTGACTCATAAAATGTAATAGCACCGGGTAGATCCCATAAATCATTCCTTGGGTTAGATAAACCGTTAAACGTAACATATTCTAAGAACGAACATTCTTTTGCCTGCAAAACAGCTAGCCCTTGCCCTGTTTGATCAGAAGAAATAATTACGACGGGATTTTCTTCAGACCCTATAAAGCTAATCGGAGAAAACGAAATTATCTTAGAATTGTTTATCAAATTTAAATTTGTCCCACCGGTGATTATAAGCTTGTACCCTTTAGGGACAATAATATCTTTCTCGACTACCCAAAAACCCGGGTTAACAACAAAATTCTTGCGTGTCTTATCAAATTGAATAAATTCAAATGACTTTATTGACCGTTGATCGTTGAATATCTCATTAACAAGATATTTGCTGTCCGGCCCGGGCCATAAGAATATTGGATCTGAATTAGTTTTTGAGGCTCCCAATAATTTATAAAAAATCTTACACTTGCTCGCGTCAAACTCTAGCGGCAGTGCTGACTGACTGGCATAAAAGTTTTTCTTCACATATTGTATCGGAACGGCCCCTCTTCTGGCCTTTAAGACAACGCGTGTCTTGGCTTCTAAGATAATATCGTCCCCATATTCAAGATGATCAATTTCAACCGGCAGAGACAAAATGTTTCCTATCGACAACGTGACAACACCACCCTTCCTTGATTCATAATGGGCATTAACAGCCTTTTGGGGCGTTAAAATGTTTTTAATTCTTTTTTGATTCCTATAATAAACATCTTTGCTAAATTTATATTTCTTGAGATTCTGCTCAAGAACATGTTGATTTGCCCTAAGTTTAGGATCAATGCCTTTAAAGAAGCTATCTAAGTAATCCACCTGCGATATTCTTTCTAGCTGGGAAATATATTTAGCAAAAAATACCTCATCCTCAAAAAACAATGACAAAAACTTATTAAACGCACCCGGCACAAAATACTGCACCCGCAGGGAACCTAAAAGATAGTGAATTTCATCACACCCAGCATCAAACCCTATAGGCTCCAACCTTGCGGTAACTGGATTATAATAAAATCTTATGTTATGCCAACGGGTTGCATGAGA
>JAGLSM010000115.1 GCA_023135745.1 Spirochaetota bacterium
ATGAAGATATTCTAAAGGTTATTGATGGAATTGAGTCCAACGCAAAAATTTCAGTAATGGTAGATATCGGACGTGTTAATGTGGATGATGTTAAACATGCGGATGAAAGTCCTGTGGATATGGTAAGGGTTGCATGTTATATAAAGGATGTTGATAAAGCAATCTCAATGGTAAATCATTTTCATGATAAAGGTTATGAAACAACAATAAATTTAATGGCTATTTCCCGCAATAGGGATTCTGAGCTTGAAGAAGCACTTCATCAGATTGAAAAAGAGTCAAAGTCCGGAACTATATATGTTGTTGATAGTTTTGGTGTTTTTTATCAGGAAAATATCGAAGAACTGGTAAAAAAGTTTCAGTCAATCCTTAAAACAAAAGAGATCGGATACCATGGACATAATAACCAGCAGCTGGCTTTCAGCAACACAATTGAGGCTGTAATACATGGAGCAAACTATCTGGACGCTACTATATTTGGAATAGGGCGTGCAGCCGGGAATTGTACTCTTGAGCTGCTTCTGGGATTTTTAAAAAATCCGAAATTTGATATCAGACCTGTTCTTGATATTATTTCAAAAGAGTTTGTTCTGCTTAGAAAGGAAATAGAATGGGGATATATCATACCCTATTATCTTTCCGGAATGATGAATGAACATCCAAGAGCAGCGATGGCATTACGCCAAACCGATGAAAAGGAAAATTACCGCGAGTTCTACGAAAAACTTCTAAACGCGGAACTTGAATAGGATGAACGTAGACAGTTTCAAAGAGCTGCCTTTAATGGGGATACTAAGGGGTATAAGTTCTTCTCAAGTTGAACCTCTAGTTGAAGCAGTGGTATCCGCAGGTCTGAAGACAATTGAAATAACAATGAATACTGCAAATGCTTCAGATCTGCTTGCGGATATGAAAAAGGTATCTGCCGGAAGGCTCAACATAGGTGCCGGCACAGTACTTTCTATTGAGGATATGAAGATTGCTCTTGATGCAGGTGCACAGTTTATTGTTTCACCAACCCTTGTGGATGATGTAGTTTCCTACTGTTCGAAAAATAGCATACCTGTTTTTCCGGGAGCCCTTACTCCACAGGAGATATTCAGCGCGTGGAATGCCGGTGCTGCAATGGTCAAGGTATTTCCGTCAAATTTTTTTGGGCCGGCTTATTTTAAGGAAATTAAGGGCCCTTTTGACAGGATTGAGCTTCTTGCATGCGGGGGCGTTTCCGCAGATAATCTTGAAACTTTTTTTGGATCAGGAGCTTCCGCAGCGGCCTTTGGCGGAAGTGTGTTCAGGAAAGAATGGCTCGACAATGGAGATTTTTCTTCAATTGAAAATGAGATAAGAAAACTTGTAGATTCTTTTATATTATATTCCGGCAGATGTTTAACTTGACTTATATACCTTCCCGTATTGAAAACGGAAGGATAAGAAAACCACGCTATTCAAAGAATCGCCGCAGGCCATTACACTAATCTACGAAAAGGATTGGATAAAATTTACCCGGTTGTTAAAAACTTTTTACACAGTCTGATTGGGGTTGGTCAAAAAAATGAAAATAAGTTTTATACTTAATTCAAAAGGTATTTTACAAAAACTTGATTTTGGGTCATGCTTTGATTCTGAAAAAATAACATATACTACAAAGCTTCCTGATTTTTTACAGGAATATATAGAATCCTTTTTACAATGCAAGATGATAGATATTGATTTATCACATTTTGATTTTTCCTCATCAACGGATTTTGAAAAATCAGTGATACAGTCTCTTTTAAAAATTCCAGTAGGCAAAACGATATCATATAAGACGCTTGCTGAAATGTCAGGAAATAAAAACGCGTTCAGGGCTGTGGGGACAGCTTTGAGAAATAATCCATTTCCATTGATTTTTCCATGTCATAGAGTTATTAAGTCAACCCGTGAATTGGGTGGATACTCAGGCATGTTAAATAATCCTGTGAAAAAGCATATCCTGAAATTTGAGGGAATATCCTTTGATAAAAACGGACGCGTTATGATGGAAGATATGCTCGAGAATTTGATATAAAACATGACTTGACAAAATTGAATATACCGTCTATTTTATACGTTAAGTCCAAAATAGACGGAGGTGGTATGTATTTTAATAGAACTCTTGAAGACAGTTGGAACAAAATTTCAAAACAATTTCCTGTCTTATTATTAACCGGGCCCAGGCAGGTTGGTAAAACAACATTTTTAAGACATGTTTCTAAAGAAAACCGTAAATATGTTAGTCTTGATGACCCTGATATACGCTTATTGGCAAAAGAAGATCCGGCCATGTTTTTTAGGAGATTTAAACCTCCTGTATTGATTGATGAAATACAATATGCTCCTAATCTAATGCAGTATATGAAAATAGAAGTAGATAATAAAAAAAAATCCGGGATGTTTTGGTTAACAGGCTCTCAGCAATTTCACATGATGAAAGGCATTTCAGAAACTTTAGCCGGTCGGGTTGCTATTATGAACCTATTGGGTTTTTCAGATAGAGAAAACAGAAGAGTTGCTCTTAATGTGCCGCCTTTTATTCCATTAGGTTATGAACTTGAAAAGAGGCAAAAAAATAAAGTACAAAGCTCTATAGAAAACATTTTCTATAATATATGGTTGGGTAGTTTTCCTGCTCTTAAAACAGGGAAAGTACAAGACCGTTCAATTTTTTATAGTTCGTATTTGAGAACATACCTCGAACGAGATGTAAGAGATTTGGCTCAAGTAGGAGATGAAGGAGCTTTTTTGACATTTTTAAAAGCATGTGCGGCAAGAACCGGTCAAATGCTTAATCTTTCAGAATTAGCCCGAGACACTGATGTTACTGTAAAAACTGCGAAAAAATGGCTTTCTATATTGGAAGCCAGCTTCATAGTTTTTCTTTTAAAACCTTATCACAGCAATCTTACAAAAAGACTGGTAAAAACCCCAAAGTTATATTTTTTAGATACGGGATTGTGTTCCTATTTAACGGAATGGATAACACCGGAAGCTTTGGAAGCGGGAGCTATGTCCGGAGCTATTTTTGAAACACACATTTTTTCAGAAATTTTAAAAAGCTGGCTGCATACAGGTAAAGAACCATCAATCTATTATTACAGAGATAAAGACTGCGTTGAAATAGACTTTCTTTTTACTCAAAATCAAATGTTCTATCCTGTTGAAGTAAAAAAGGCAGCAACCCCAAAAACTAAATGGGTCGGTCCTATGAACAAACTATCCGGTTTAGGGACAGTTGATTCAGGAGGGGTCATTTGTTTGTCTAAAGAATTGCTTCCACTTGGTAAGAATATGTTTGCCATACCCGCGGATCTGATATAGAAATATCCTTGACAGAATTATCCAATGGGGTGTAGTATGCATTAATAAAATTAAAAGGAGGGTTGTATGAGTAATCCTGTAAAGTTATCTATCGAATACCCTGAACAATCATCCAGAGGGTTGCTTTTACTTCGGCTTTTTTTCGGGTTTTTCTACGTTATTATTCCTCATGGTATTTGCTTAATGGTATTGGGGCTTGTGGCCATGTTTGCAATGGTTATTGCCTGGGTTACTGTTCTTTTTACGGGTAAGTATCCTAAAGGTCTTTTTGACTTTATTGTGGGGGTGTCCAGGTGGAGTACCAGAGTAGGTACCTATATGGTATTCTTAACAGACAAGTATCCGGCATTTGGGATGAGTGAAAAGGTTGATGATACAGTTAAATTTAATGTAGAATATCCGCAATCATTATCCCGAGGTAAGCTTCTTGTTAAAACTTTTTTTGGTATATTTTATGTCATGATTCCGCATGGATTCTGTCTTTATATAAGAATGCTTATCACATATATTTTCCTGTTTATTGCTTTTTGGGTTGTGCTTTTTACAGGACAGTTTCCCAAAGGTATGCATGATTTTGTTGTAGGGACTTTTCGTTGGCAGGCTCGTGTAAATATGTATTTTATTCAGACAGATGTTTATCCGCCATTTTCCGGCAAAGAATAAATTTCCAAGATTTATATTACAGAAAGGCTGTCCGGTAGGGCGGCCTTTTATTTGATCTCCACAATAATATTGCTAATTAAAAACTTGACTTTGAATTAGCAATCATTTATTATGAATATATGATACCAAGATTATTACACTCAAAATGCATTTCTCTCTCCAAAGAGTATCCGGTTATCACTATTACCGGCCCGAGACAGTCCGGCAAAACAACGCTGGCCAGGATGGCTTTTCCCGATAAGCCCTATATTAATCTTGAGGATCCTGACCAACGGCAATTGGCTATTGACGACCCAAGAGGATTTATGGCCAGATATCCTGATGGAGCTGTTTTTGATGAGATACAGCGTGCGCCTCAGTTGCCTTCTTATCTTCAAGGAATTGTTGACGAAAAAAAAAGTAATGGATTGTATGTACTAACAGGTAGTCAGCAATTTGAAATTTCTAATACTATTACTCAGTCACTAGCCGGCAGGACTGCAATAGTAAATCTTTTACCATTGAGTTTAATGGAACTAAGAGGGATTAGTAAACAGGACAATTATGATGAATTTATATTAAAGGGTTTTTACCCAAAACTCTATTCTGAAAAAGTTTCAATTTATAATTATTATATGAATTATTTTGAAACATATGTGCAAAAGGATGTGCGTCAGTTAAGCCAGATTGATAATTTAATGCTTTTTGAAAAATTCATGCATATGATAGCAGGGCAAATCGGACAGTTACTCAATCTAAGCAGCATATCTAATGCGCTGGGGGTATCTCAGCCAACTATCAGAAAATGGGTGAATATACTGGAAGCAAGTTATATTATTTTTCTTTTACCGCCTTTTTATCATAATATAAAAAAAAGACTTATTAAAACACCCAAGTTATATTTTTATGATACAGGGCTTGCTTCATATTTGTTAAATATTGAAGATACTCAACAATTACAACAGCATCCTTTAAGGGGAAATCTTTTTGAGAACACAATTGTTATAGAGTTTTTAAAAAAACGGTTTAATGCCGGAAAACGTTCCAATTTGTATTTTTACAGAGACAGAACCGGAAATGAAGTAGATCTGGTTCTTGAAGACGCGCTTACTCTAACTCCAATAGAAATAAAATCGTCATGGACATTTCATGCTGATTTCATAAAAGGAATCACCCATTTTAAGAATGTTGTATCTGTTCCGCTTAAGGATGAGACTGTAATATATAGTGGAAATGAGTCGTTTGTTTTTAAGGGTGTGAAAATTAATCCATGGAATTCATTGTAAATATAAATAATTGAATAAAAGAATCAGATGGAGTAAACTTAAATTTAGAAAATATTGACTGAGGAAAGATATGGGGAAAGTAAAAGTAGATCATCTTATTTTTAATGGCATAAAGAAAGTGCTTGTGGATGAAGCTGTATTTGAAAAGATGAAAGAATTACTTGAAGATAATCAGCTTGCAAAGTACATGGAAGAAGTAAAAGGTGAGGAGTCTATTCCAATTGCGGAAGCTAAAAAGAAGTTTGAAAAAATATTAAATGGTTGAATTTTATGTAAAAAAGCAGTTTTTAAAAGACTTCAAAAAAATTAATAAAAAAGATCAGAAGAATATTATTAATCTAATTAATGCTATTAGTGAAAGTGATAATCCTATAGTTGAGTATAAAGCAGCTAAAATAGTTGGATATGAAAATTATTACCGATACCGGTATAGAGAATACAGAATTGGGATATTTTTTGTGTTAGATAATATCCGAAATTTCCTTAACTTGAGGCTTATATGACAGACAAAGATAAAATCATAGAATGGGACAAAAAATACCTTTGGCACCCCTTTACACAAATGCAGGACTGGATTAAGGATGATCAGCTTGTTATTGAAAGAGGTGAAGGTGTTTACTTATATGATACTGACGGGAAAAAATACTACGACGGGGTATCATCTCTGTGGGTTAATGTGCATGGACATAATAATCCTGAGCTGAATGATGCTTTAAAAAAACAGATTGATACAATCGCTCATTCAACATTTCTGGGCTTAAGCAATGTGCCTGCTGTTGAACTTGCCAAAAAACTTGTTGAGATTACTCCTGATAGTTTGACCAGAGTTTTTTATTCAGATTCAGGTTCCACATCAGTTGAGATTGCTTTAAAGATTGCCTTTCAATATTGGCATCAGATAAGAAAACCCGGAAAAAAGAAGTTTATAAAATTTATAAACGCATATCACGGCGATACCATTGGTTCTGTCAGTATTGGAGGGATGGAGTTGTTTCATAAAATGTATAAGCCTCTTCTTTTTGAAACCATTGTAGCGCCTTATCCCGATTATTATCACTTTTCCGGTAATCTTTCAGAAGAAGAATACTACGAAACATGCCTTAATGAACTGCGTCACGAAATAAATTTAAACGCAGGCGAGATCGCGGCCCTTGTTGTAGAGCCTCTTGTGCAGGGTGCGGCCGGAATGATAACAATGCCTCCCGGATTTATGACTGAGATAAGAAAGATCACGAGTGAGAATGATGTTCTTCTAATTGTTGACGAGGTTGCTACGGGTTTCGGCCGGACCGGGAAGATGTTTGCCTGCGATCATGAAAAGATTCAGCCTGATATTATGTGTCTCGCAAAGGGTATAAGCGGAGGATACCTGCCTCTGGCTGCCACAATAACAACTGAAAAAATATTCGAAGGATTCTTGGGGAAGTTTGAAGAAAAACGTACTTTTTTTCATGGACATACGTATACGGGGAATCCCCTTGCCTGTGCAGTAGCTATTAAGAGCATTGAAATGTTTGAAAAAAACAATCTTATTAAGAAT
>JAGLSM010000116.1 GCA_023135745.1 Spirochaetota bacterium
GATTTTTTGATATTGAAAATTTTTTGTCTTGGACATTTGTCATAAAAAAGATCCCGCTGAAGACAGGATTGTTAGAGTCTTCAACGGGATTCTTCCTTAAAAATATACTTATAAGAATCGCACTTATTTTTGATTAACAAATTCACAGTTTGTCATGCCGATTCTTCCGAAAGAGGTTCTGCTTACTCGCCCCTTTATCATAACTCCTCTACGGTTTATGACTTTCTCGTGTTCCTCTTTCATTTTACATCCTACTAAGACCTTTCCGGACTTAGGGTCTTTGAGATCCACTCGGATTGTTTTTCCGTAAGAAGTTGTGGAAGTTGTTGTTCCCCAATAATCTCCTGTTACAGTTATCTCTTTTCCAAACCAGCTATAAAATGTTTTATAAAAATCTGCTGCATCTACAGGTTTATCAGCATCTATTTTATAAGGGTTTGCTTTAATAGTTTTGGTTTTTGATGCGTCTTTAACAACCAGGATGCAGTCTTTCATACGAATCTTACCGTAATAATCTCTTTCAATAGTTCCTGAGATGACTATGGGAGTATTTCTTGAGAATTTTTCAGGATATTCATTAGACATTGTACACTCAATGAGCTTTTTTTTGTCACCAACTGATCCTACAAGAGAGACTATTTTCCCAATAGAGCCTTCATCGAAGAAAAAAGCACAGTAACCTTTTACACTGATTTTTTTTCCCTTCCACGCAAAATAGGCATAAGAAAGATCCGCAATTGGAATCGCTTTTGAGACATCAACATTATCAGGGCTGATCCCGACAACGATTTTTTCAGCATCGGTTTTATCCTTTCCCTGGCTTCCGGATTTTCCACATGATGAAATAAGAAATACTAACGTGAGTACAATAGATAAAGATTTCATTTTTCCTGCAATTTTAATCATTTACTTCTCCTTAGGTTTATATTGAGCGTCGAGGTATAAATCACCTCGGGTTTGTGATTTATACTATGCTTGGGAGGTTTTTACCAGCTTTTTTTGGGGACGGAGGTGAATCTTGCGCAAAATGGATGACATATTGTGATAGTTTCTACATTGGTCCCCACATCGGGTCATTCCCAAAACGCTTCCACCAGAATTCATCTTTAGTATCGTATTTTTCGACACTTTCTTTGGAAAAGGATATTTTGTATAATTTGCAGTAGTTCATGATTAATTGATATGCTTCAATAATTTTTTGCGACTTATCTCTTGATTCTTCAATATTATGGTTATCGTGGGCTGATTTATCAGGGTGCCAATTCAGCATAAGTTCATGAAATGAATTTTTGATTTCATCTATTGTGGCCTCTTCCGTGATTTGCAAAATTTCACGGGCTTCTGTAATTAATTCGTACTGAGATTTTTGTTTCATTTTTAGGTTCCTTTGAGTCACATATTTGGTATTCGAAGGATTAATCCCTCGATTGATACCCTTCCTACCAGGGAAGTCCCACTGCCTCTGTTAGAAATTTCATCATTGGTTCGGCAGACTTAAATAATTTTTCTATCTTGTTAATAAAATCCCGCGAGCATGTGTCTTCTTCTGTTAATGTTATACTAGCTACAAAGTCTTTACGTTTAATGTCTTCTATTAATGGATGCTTAGGGTCAAATCCCTTTGGAGCCCTCTTTAGGGAATCACCGCCTAATGAATAGATTTTGGAAAAACTTTTATCATTTTTAACAGACAACCATTCTTTTTGTTTTTTATCGATTGCTGTTCTGATTTTACCAACTGTCTGGCTATCCGGGCGCCATATTCCTATTCCGCAAAAAACACTGCCAGGTTCCAGATGGATGTAATAGCCGGGCGCGTGAACGTCCTTGCCTTGTTCATGCCGGAACTGGATTCCTGCAGCTGTTTTATATGGAGTTTTGTCTTTTGAGAAACGCACATCCCTATATATGCGAAATAGGGAGCCCCCTGATTTTCGTGGATCCGCGATATAATGAGGGGCAAACTGGGGGAGACGGACACCAAAATCATCGATAAATTCTAATAGTGGTTCCCTGACTATTTTTTCGAATCGGTCTTTATTTTTCTCAAACCATGCTTTGTTATTATTTTTTTCCAGTTTTCTGAAAAACTCAAAGAGTTCCGGGGTTATATATGATTCAGGCATATGGCATCCTATTTATTATTTTAATATATAGAACAATTAAAAAAAAGCTTTGATTTCTTGAAATTTAATCCTTCAGATAAGCGTCCATCATGTCATTGACTTCTTCCTGATTTATGGATCCACGATTACTAAATGCAAGTTCCTGGTTTGTATTGCGGAGTTTATTTAAGAGATTATATATAATGAGCAGTAAAATTTTTACTCCGGCATTGGAATGTTTTTTTATAAATTTTCTGAGGTTGTCTCTTTCGATTTGAAGAAGTACTGCGTCATTTCCTGTCGCGGTGGCGGTTCTCTTTGTGTTCAGGAACATTGCCGCTTCTCCAAAAACATCTCCCTCATGAAGGGTCGTCAGGAATGTATTTTTATCATCATTATCTTTAATGGTTATTCCAATTGAACCTGAAATAACGCCGTAAAGATATGGACTGGTATTTCCTTCTTTTATAATGAGTTCTCCTTTTTCTGATTGAAGAATCCTGGACACAGCAATAATCTCATTGATTTCTTCATCGTCCAAATACTGAAAAACCATAATTTTTCTAATTTTCTCACTCAGCAGATTTTGGTTTAACTGAATTTGGTTCATTTTTTTACCTTTTAAATTGTTTTTTATAAATAATTAATTGTAAAGCATTTGAATCAGAATATAAGAAAAGCAATGTCTTGTCAAAATAATATTATATTGTGAACTAAAAAACCTTTGATAATTTAAAACTGATTCCATTATCAAAATCTTTGTTGGAATTAAAGCCGTAAGAGAAAAGTATGTCAAATTGGAATTGATCAAGAATCAGCATGTTAAAACCAAATCCAAAAGCGTTGGCAAAACAAACCGGATTGTCATATCCATCAAGATCAATATTATGATAGTAGACAAGATCATGAAAAATGGAGAATTTTAAGATATCCCTAATAAGGGAATAACGGAAATCAAGTGAAAGCTGAATAACACGATCTGTATAAAAGGAGTCATTAAAAATTCCGCGCAAGTAGGTGCCTCCAACAGATTCCTGCTCATCAAAGGCAACATAACCCCAAAGCCAAACACCTTTACCGGTAATAATCAAGTCATGCCAGCCAAAACTTATTAAGCTGCGGTAGGTAAGTCTGACTTCATTAAATTGAAGCCCGCCTTCCACCCAGAAGCGGCGGGCCGTTATTTCCAGAAAATTCACATGATCCTTGCGCGTTTTTAAAGGATTAAAATCCCATTTTAAATGCATGGTTAAAAAGGGGCGTGTACGCCAAGGTCTTGGAGTTATTCCATTAGTTATTGCCGATGAATGTTTTACTCCAAAAAGAAGCTTGTCTTGAATACCTCCGCCAAAAGATACTAGTAATCCTTGGGAGAAATCATAACCTAAATTCAGGGCGCCTTCCAGGATTTCGGTATAATATAGTTCAATGCCTTTATTTTTTCGTTGTTGACTTCTAAGGTTATTGCGCAGCCACAGGATAGGACGAATGTGACTGCCGTTTAAGGGAGGCATCATCCAACCCATTTCCAGAAAAGCCCTGGTTAAATTTGGATAGGTTGAATTATCGTCAAGGTTGTACCTTATTGTACCTCCCAACTTGCTGTTGATCCACCAGCGGTCTTTCTTAAAAAATAAATTTCTATCCCTGTTCTTTAACCATACACCTAATCCTTCATTGTGATTATAATTGATATTAAAAGCTAATCCGGTCCGCCAGTCAACTTTTTTACGCCAGATGTGAAGTTCAAACAGAGCTCTTTGAGAAATAATTGGTGTTCCTTGAAAACGGCCCAGACCTTCAAGTTGAAGACCCGTATGGTTTTTCTGATTTAATCTTACAATTTTATAATAAAGATTTTTCCAGCCGAACCTGCGGCATAAAATGTCTAATTGCCGTTTTAAATAAGGACGGTTAAAAATTTTATATGGCATATTAAGCGCCATTTTTAAACGGATAGCAGTAAATGAGTTAAACCCAATAAACAAAACCTTTTCTAAACGTCCCTCGTCAAGAACTACGATTAGTTTGCCTTGTTGTATTAAAACCTTTACTCGAGCTAATATATACCCGGCCCTGCGTAGAAAACGGAGCATTTTACGCCTGACATAGACAGCGGTACGCCAATTTACCCGTAAATGTCTGTTTAAATTAAGAATAGCAAGATAGGTTTCCTTATTGAAGAGTTCGTTTCCTTTGAATTGGATCCTGGCATTATTCATCGCATGGGTTGGTTTAATACATAATAAAAGGAGAATAATCAGAATACTCATGCTGACATATCTTTTAAAATGATATTTCCAGCACCCTGCTGTCTTCTGATGACTCTGTTTATTAAAATTTAACAGCACATACATTGCTCTTTACCCGATTCAGGAATATTGTTATAAATGGCTGATTGGATGCTAAATGAAATCATCAATTTTATTTAGACAATTAGTGTTTCTTTTTTCTAATTGTATCACCAGTCTCCTTCAAGTACAACTATTTTACGTTTTTAAAAAAAATCAATAAGAACCTGGTTTATTGAGTATATTTTCTCTATCAATTCATTAAGGAGATAATATGTCTGAAACACCTTCAACAATGGTTCCGCTTGGATCAAAGGCTCCGTATTTTATCCTTCCTGATGTAGTAAGCGGTAAAGATCTTTCTTTGAATGATATTTCTTCAAATACAGCTACAGTGATAATGTTTATTTGTAATCACTGTCCCTTTGTGAAACATGTTCAGAAGGAATTAACCGGACTCTCGAATGAATACATTGCCAAAGGAATATCTTTTGCTGCTATTAATTCAAACGATGTTGAGAATTATCCGCAGGACAGCCCTCGGAGGATGAAAGAAACTGCCGAAACTCAAGGATTTACTTTTCCATATTTATACGATGAAACCCAAGAGACAGCTAAAGCTTATCATGCCGCATGTACTCCTGATTTTTATATTTATGATAAAGATATGAAGCTGGTCTATCGGGGACAGATGGATGATTCACGGCCCGGCAATGGTAAACCTGTAACGGGATTAGATATCCGCAATGCTCTGGATGCTGTAATAAATGGCAATACTCCTGATAGTAATCAGAAACCAAGTATTGGCTGTAATATCAAATGGAAGTAAGGATTATTTAGCTTCTTTGCCCTCTGAATTTTCTTGCCGTGTCATCCATTTTTATAATCAGCTTTTTAAATTCAGGTGTATCGCGGATTGAATCAAAATCAGAATCAAGGTAAGGTCTGCTGCGGTGACCTTTCCATAAAGGTATTGATTTTTCAAAATATATAAGAGCTTGTGTTTTATTTCTTAAGACTGAAAAAAGACATGCTGAATTAAACATTGCCCAATAATGATTCGGATTGGCTTTTACCGCGTTGAGAAAATTAGCAAGTGATGCGTTGAATTCACGTTTTCTGTAGAGGTTCAAACCTGTCTGATTCAGTATTTTGGAAATATGCTGCATTTCTTCAAGGGATTCATTTGTCAGCCAGCCTTTGTTAGTATTATTTTCAGTCGCTGCAATTTGTGCGGTTAATAGTAAAATAATGAAAAAAACAATACCTTTTTTCATGACCAACTCTTTCTTCGAACACTTTTCTTTAAAAGCATTATAAAACAGGTATAAATGGTGTGCAATATCTTTATTTTGCACTTTTAATACATTAAAAAAACAGGGCTTTATTTAAACTGTAAACCGATCACCAGACTTTTAAAAATAGTTTTGTTATGCTTGAGAACCAGATAGAGGGTCTCATCTTTTCCCAGCCACGCGTCTTTCATTGTGTAGCCGTCCTTATGCCAGCGGGCTCGGATTGATCCGGTTTCTTTATCCACCAGCATCACGGTTATTTCATTCCTGTAGGTATCGGTCCGGGCAATATAAATGCTTTCTTTTCCCGGATGAAGGATATGGGGAAACAGAGAACTTTGCTTCATGTCGAATGACCAGACTTTTTTCCCGTCCTTTTTGAGGAAGGCATTAAGCGCGTATTTATTGGCTCCGTAGATCATATGATTGTCTTCATAATAACCGATTGAGAGATCCAGATGCAGTTTTTTTGTCCAGGCCGGCTTACTCTTTTGCCCTATCAGTGAAAACCTGCCCTGACCTGCTGAAATTAATGTATTACTGCGGATAATTTGTTTTAGCGGCTGATTATTTATCTGTGTTTGGCCTGTGCCTGCATCAACAACTGTATATTTAGCGATTCCCGGATAATACCAGGCAAGGTATGAGGGTTTAACTGCGGCTTGTATAGTTTTGATTCCATTATTCCCCATTTCTTTGAAATGCCGGTAAAATTCATCTATTTTGCTGATAACTCTTCCCCGGCTGAAATAAGCGGTATGTTCAGATGATCCGAGGTTGTTGTTTTTCCATAATAGCTTGCCGTTTATATTATATGCGGAGAGAACGGCTGTTTTTTTATTATTGTACAGGTAGAGTATTTTACCTGCCGATTTCATCACTGCCACAGGAAATATTCCCTTGGGTGTTTTTATTTTCCAGCTTTTTTCAAGGCTGTTTTTTTCAAGAGAAATCCGATAACCGGAAAGGTACCACCACCTGGATTTATCCCGAAAGGACTTGCTGTATGCTGGAATAAAAAGGCTGGAACCAATGATCTTTGGAGTGCCGGTGTTAAAGGATAC
>JAGLSM010000117.1 GCA_023135745.1 Spirochaetota bacterium
CTATTGGAGGAAAACGTTCTTCATTTTCTAAAAACGACATTCTGAAATTAAAGCTTCAAAGTATTATCAATAAAAAGCAGGTTTACCCATATCCTAATTTCATCAGCGGAAAAGTAAGCCTTCCCAATATTTCGCTGATCTACCAACTGAATACTCAAAGTGCCTTAAAAAAATCCTCTTTTATATATTCTAACATTCCTGTAAAAAAGATCTGACACTGCCTTGTAGGTCTAAGTGCAATAAAAAATATCCAAAATAATACTGATGCAAAAAATCGGGACAAATGCCTTTAATGTCTAAATAATTTGACAAATGCAGCAAACTATATTTAACTTTAACGAACTAAATTTCATATCTGCAAGGCAATTAAATGTACAATGTAAAACGAAACCCGCATGAAACTAGAGTAGTTATCACCGGAATGGGGACAATAAATCCAATAGCCAATGATGTAAGCGAATTCTGGGAAAATTTAATCGCAGGCAAGTCAGGAGTACGTCTGGCTCAAAGAACCGATTTAAGCGATTTTCCCGTAAAAATTGGTGGTGAAGTTGATTTTCCGGATCTGTCTAAATACATTCATAAAAAAATGATCCGAAGACTTGGCAGGTTTATAATACTTGGGCATGTAGCTGCTTCTCAGGCCTACTGGGACGCGGGGTTTGATAAAGATGAAGTCGCAAAAAACCCGCATAGATACGGAGCAATAATAGGTACAGGAGATGCCGGTAACGAGCTTCATTATAAAACCTTTGAGCGTATGGAAGAGAGCGGTATGGATAGCGTATCTCCTTTTTATGTTGTTGGGGTTATACCTAATACCCCGCCTGCTTATTTTGCCAAGGAATTCGGTCTCTTTGGGCCTAATTTTTCTGTTAATTCCGCGTGTGCGACAAGCAATCATGCCTTTGGCACAGCAGCTGCAATGATTAAATCGGGGTTTGCGGATGTTATGTTTGCCGGTGGAACTGAAGCTGTAGTAGCGAAACCCGGGTTTGCCGGATTTGGTGTGATATATGCGCTTTCAAGGAGAAATGATACTCCTGCAACCGCAAGCCGACCATTTGATAAAGACAGGGACGGTTTTGTTCTTGGAGAGGGATCCGGAGTGCTTTGTCTCGAAGAACTTGAACACGCTAAAAAACGAGGTGCGAAAATTTATGCTGAGCTGACCGGTTATGGTATGTCGTGTGACGCTTATGATTTGGTTGCTCCTCATCCCGAAGGACGCGGAGCAAGCGCGGCTATGCAAAGTGCCCTTGAAAATGCTGAACTAAATACCGGAGACATAGATCTTATAAATGCGCATGGTACATCAACGCAATTGGGAGATCTTACGGAAAACAATGCCATAAGAAAGACATTTGGCGATGATACGGACAGAATTCCTCTTCACAGCACAAAATCAATGATTGGACACCTCATTGGTGCTGCCGGCGGTACTGAAGCCATAGCTGCAATACTGGCTCTGGAAAAAGGAGTTATACATCCGTCCATCAATCTGTTCGAACAGGATCCGGAAATTAAACTTAACATAGTAGCCAATAAACCTATGGAAAAAAAGGTTAAACATGTTCTTTCAAACAGTTTTGGATTCGGCGGTCAGAATTCATCGATAATTATCAGTAAATTTGAAGATTGACGGCAGGCTGACAGAACAAAAAGCTAATGAATGGTCACTTGTTTTACTGGCAATGGGAATTCCTCATAAAATTAATGCTCAAAAGGAAGACTCGTTTATCGAGGTTCCTTCCGGATTTTTACAGCAAGCTGAAAATCAGATAAATCTCTATGAGGCTGAAATATCAGCTGTAATTTTACCTGAAAAGTACATAGATCCGGTTCCTATACCTGTATTTACACCATTAATACTCTATATTTTTCACATACTTGTTTATAGTTCATCTGCTCATACCTGGATTAATTCAGGAGCTGCGGTTTCATCAAAAATGATTGAAGGCCAATGGTGGAGGGGGATTACTGCCTTGACACTTCACGCGGATATAGGTCATCTATTATCCAATATTGTTTTTGGAGTCATTGCAGCTGTTTCTATTTTCCGGTTGACAGGGTCGGGATTAGGATGGTTTCTTATAATAATATCAGGATTTTTTGCGAATATGTTAAATGCCTTGATTTATAAAGCCGGGCATTCTGCCATCGGATCATCTACATCCGTTTTTGGCGCTCTTGGAATACTTACAGCTTTTCAGGTTTTTCGTAAAAGAAAACGAGGATGGGTGCCTGTTGCAGGGGCGGCGGCACTTCTTGCTCTGCTGGGTCAGGCTCCAAATAGTGATTTAAGCGGGCATCTGTTTGGAATGATATGCGGATTTGTAATTGGTGTAGTTTTCATACTAATTACAAAGAAGATTAAGAACCTGGAAACATTCCCTCTTCCCAATCGTGATAAGTTTCAGACTATGTTTTACCTTATAAATATTTTGATACCGGTTGTTTCCTGGTTAATCGCTTTTAATAAAATATAGTATTTGACATCATAATTAGCAGGTGGTAAAATAACCATCATTTCAGCAATGAATGGATTGCAGTCTTTTTCAAGAATCTTAAAATGGGTGTAAATGTGAAAAAAGCAAAGATCCTTATTGTAGAAGACAGCCGTATTACTGCTACCCTGATAGAAAACAAGCTTAATAAATTCGGATATATTGTGCCGAATATTATAACTTCCGGTAATGAAGCGCTTGACAAAGTAAAAGATATAAATCCTGATTTAATCCTGATGGACATTGTTTTAAAAGGCGCGATTGATGGAATTGAAACAATGGAGGAAATAAAAAAAATCGTGGATGTTCCCGTTATTTATCTAACGGCTGATAATACTGAAAAGGTCCTTGAAAGGGCGCAGGCAACAGCACCATATGGTTATCTAATAAAACCTATTAACAGCATTAACCTGCATACTGCAGTAGAAACAGCGCTTCATAGACACCGGCTTGAATTAACGGTTAAAAGGCAAAATAGTGAACTTATTGAAAAACAGGAAGAGATGCTTACAATTATAAAACATAGTAAAAACATTAATAATAAATTTAAAAAATCATCGAATAAATATGACAAAGAAAGTAATTCACTTAAAAAGGAAGTTAATGAATTACTTCTTAAAATGGGGAAACCGAAAAAGTATTAATATTATATAAGGTTGCCTTCCAGATCTATTACGATTTTCTTAAGGGCTATATTTTTTCCCGATTTTTCAATGGCTTCCTGAACAATCAGATTAAGCCCTGAACAGCATGGAACTACCATAATTGCTACTGTTAGAGAGTATATCGTATTGTGTTTAATTATTTCCGCGATCTTGTCGATGTACTTTGAAGTATCATCCAGTTTTGGACAGGCAATTATCAGTTTTTTTCCCTTTAAAAGCTCATTATGAAAAGCTCCAATTGAAAAAGCTGTACAATCAGCGGCAATAAGAAGGTCGCATTCATTAAAATAAGGTGCCATAGGTGATACAAGATGAAGCTGAATAGGCCACTGACTCAATTCAGATGGAACTGTTCCAACAGGAGCAGCATTTTGCGCTGAAGCTGCGGAAGGAGCCTTACTCAGGTCTCTTGCCATTGATCCGGGACAGCCTCCGCCGTGTGAATGAGCTTTGACAGGATGTGCGTGTCCATGACCATGAACTTCTGATGCCGCATCTTCTCCTTTTGTTTCTTTTACATATTCGTACGTTGCCTGTGAGTCATATTCGTCGCATTCCATTTCAACAACTTTTAAAGCGTCAGTTGGACAGACATCCAGACATGCTCCCAAACCGTCACAGTATATCTCTTTAACCAGTACGGCTTTGTTTTCTTCATCCATAACCAGCGCGCCTTCCGCGCATGCTGTTGTACACAAGGTACAGCCGTTACACTTGTCTCTGTCTATTGTAATAATAGGTCGTTTCATTTATTTTCCTCCATTTTTATTTCATATCCTACTTATTGTGTATTATATTAAGCATAATTTCATATTTTGCCTTGATTTGAGTCAAAATATGTGTTTTTTTATTATAATCTTTCAAGGAGATCTTTTGTGAAACTATTGAATAAGATTAATAATATAAGCTTCTTAAAGTCATATAAAAAGGGAGAAACTATTTTTTTATCCGGGAATGAAGCCCATGGGTTTTATTATATTAATTCCGGAGAGGTTAGAGCATATAAAACGGATTCTGGTGGAAAAGAAGTAGAGGTAGGACGGTTTTATGCGGAAGATTATTTTGGCGAAGTAATTCTTTTTACCGCAAATACTTTTCCTGTTTCTACTGAAACTACAAAGGATTCAAAGATAGTTTTTATAAAAAAGACAGATGTACTGGAACTCCTTAAAAAAGATGCTGAGGTTTCAAAATTCTTTATCGAACTATTGGCTTTTAAATGTGAAAAACTAAGGAAGCGGATAGAGACACTTACTCTTAAAACTGTCCGTCAGCGTCTCGCACAGTATCTCCTGGCAAGATGCGGGGGGCATAATCATTGTGTTGTACATCTTGAGATAAAAAAGTCTCAGTTGGCAAAACAGCTGGGAACAATCAGCGAAACTCTCTCAAGAAATTTAAAGAGTCTTCAAAATGAAGAAATAATCATAGTTAAAAAAAATGTGATACATATAATAAATTGTATAAAACTCAGGCAGGAATTAAATAGTACTTTGCATAAATAAAAGATGGTAGTTTAAATATGTTTACCGAGATAAGAAAAGAAATATAAATTAAGCTTTTTTAATTTTTACAAATTCAACTATTATTCCGCCTATTACTGATGCAAATATCCCAAGTATCAATACCAAAATAATATTCTGGGTTTCATTTTTTTTCAATTGTCTATTTTGTAATTCAAGAATTGCATTGATTTTTTTTCTTTTTGTTTTTAATGCAATTTGTAGTTTTTTTAGATCATAACTTATAATTCTATGATTTTTATATTCCTTTTTAAATTTTAAATATATTTTCCCTAGATCATTTTGTAATTTGTATAATGATTCACTTGCTTTTTTTATATTGCTTTTTGAAGAAGGCAATATTGTCAACATAAAAAGTAAAATTATTGGAATTAATAATGATAGAAAAATATATAAAAATGTTTTAAACCCAATTCTCAAATGTTTGATTCTATCATAATTATCATATACCAATGTAATAGAAATAGGGAATATATTTAGAAACCATAATATTTTATACAAGGGATGTGACCTTTTTATAAACATATTTTCTCCTTAACATATAGATGAAATATAACAAAGATTATCGGTTTTAGATAAATTAGAAGTATTTGAGGTTAAAAATTATAAAAAAATTGTTCATAAAATATCAATTAGTTACTCAGGTCATTTTGGCTCTATTATGATAAATAAAGGAAAGATTGGTTCTCGATTCAAAATGTATAAAGAAGAAAATATGGTAAATAATGGGATTATTATCGGTAAAAATATTGATCCAATAAAAGATAAGGAATATTCGGGCTTAGATAAGCCTGTTTTCATTAGAGATGATAATGGAAAAGACACACCTATTTCACTGGATAAACTTAAACTTAAATCAGGGACATATATTTTAGGAATAAATAATGGATTAGTTGCTATAACATATGTTGAAAAAAAAATCAGATTATCATAAAACACTACTATCATTACATCTCTCTTATTTTACTGTTCATATTTATTCTTACATACTATAATTACAGACAAAATAGAAAGTGTTTTTAATAGGAGAAACGATGTTAACAAAACGTATTGAAAAAGAATTGAACGATCAAATAAATGCCGAATTTTACTCAGCATATCTCTACCTGTCAATGGCTGCGTTTTTTGAATCAATTAATCTGAAGGGCTTTGCCAATTGGGTTTATATACAGTTTCAGGAAGAACAGTCGCATGCCATGTTGACGTACAACTATATAAATGAGAGGGGAAGCAGTGTAACCCTAAGCTCAATCGAAGCACCTCCATCCAAATGGGATGGCCCTGTTCATATATTTGAGGAAATCCTGAAACATGAACAGGAAGTAACTTGTATGATAAACAAGCTCATTAGTACATCAATGGAGGAAAAAGACCACGCTTCTGTTAATTTTCTTCAATGGTTTGTTTCTGAACAGGTAGAGGAAGAATCCGGTGTTTCAGACATTCTGCAGCAGCTTAAAATGATTGATGGGAAAGGCGCCGGCCTTCTGATGCTTGACCGTGAATTAAAACAAAGAGTGTTTGTTCAGCCTGCTGCTTCGGCAACATAATATGAGAATCCATTATCTACAGCATGTTGATTTTGAAGACCCGGCAGAGATATTAAATTGGGCGAGTCAAAAAAAACATGATGTAACATGTACCCGTCTTTACAACAATGAAGGATTACCAGACATCAAAGATTTTGATGCTCTTGTTGTTATGGGTGGACCCATGAGTACAAATGAGGAAGATGCCTATCCCTGGCTGAAAGATGAAAAAAAGTTCATAAAAGAATCGATCAGACATGAAAAAATTGTACTTGGTATTTGTTTAGGAGCTCAATTAATTGCGGATGTAGAAGGTTCAAGGATATTTAAAAACAAGTACAAAGAAATAGGCTGGTTCCCTGTAGAAATAAAAAAACATCCCTTACTGTTTCCAAATGAAATAAGTTCATTGCAGGTATTTCACTGGCATGGTGATACATTTG
>JAGLSM010000118.1 GCA_023135745.1 Spirochaetota bacterium
CATGGCGCACCGGATTTTACGGATTTAGGCTGATCTACACGGATCTTTTTTATATAGGGGTAGAAACTGGTTTCAAACCTGTCTCTACCTGTAAAAAACAAATACCTACCCTAATAAAAAATCCGTTTGATCCGCCAAATCCGTGTTTCTATCCTACTATCAATATTCGCTATTTCTTTTTGCGTTTATGCCGCCAGAATTCTTTATAGCTTCTAAAAATATATTTAAAAGAAAACTTTTCCGGGACAGGGTCATACCCCCCGGAAAAAAAGAGTCCGATACATCGCAGTATTCTTGTTATGGCGAGAATACTGCCTTTGATTATACCGTGTTTTAAAACAGCATCCTTACTGTAACTTGAACAGCTGTGGCTGTAAATACAGGAATTAGGCAGATGCGGAGAAATTATCTTTTTATAGATAATTATCGGAAGTATGAATATCCATCTAATTAATAGCAATACCTTTTTAAACATCAGGATTTAGTTTATAATACTTTTTCTTAATAAAAACATATACTCCGATGATTATAAGCGGTACTGAGAGCATCTGTCCCATTGTAAACGGGAATGAGGCTGATACCGCCTGATATTCCTTGACATATTCAAGAAGAAACCTTGTGATAAAATACAGTATTAAAAAAAGATAAAACATGGTGCCGTGTTTTATTCTCTTGTAGTTCTTTTTATAAAAGAAATAGAGAAATAAAAATATCACTATTCCAACCGCCATTTCATAAAGCTGTGACGGGTGTCTGGGCTGCGTTTCCCCTCTGATTTTAAATATTACTCCAAGAGGAGAATCGGTGACTCGCCCGTATATCTCAGAATTAAAGAAATTACCAAGACGTATAAACGGGACCATAAGCGCGCCGCCTATTGTGATAGTGTCAAGAAATTCCCAGAATTTTAGTTTCCGTTTTTTAGTAAAAATATAAACGGCAACAAGAGTACCTAAGAGACCTCCATGGGAGGCAAGACCTTTTCCGAGCTGAATGATTCTGATTGGATTATTAAAAATTGATGCTGGTTCATAAAAGATAAGGTGAACAAAATGGGCTCCCAGTATCAGTCCAATTACTACATATACAATCAGTTTTTCAAAAATCTCATCAGGATAATTTTTTTTTCTGAAAAAACTTCTGCATATAAGGAAGGCTGTTATTATACCCAGAGCGTAAAGTAATCCATAGTATCTCAGAGAGATTGTTCCGACTATTGGAAGGTTTGCAATTTCAAGCATTACCGGATTTATATTTTGTATTAACATATGATTATCCTGTTAGATATAAAATTTGTTTGTCCCAAAAGGACGCGTTAGCGGACTTTTGAAACTTCTCGCTAAATAATACAAAGAGATTTATATTGTTTAAAGTTGTTTGATTATATTTTTTTACGTTTATTAACAACATCAAACCAAACGGCCATTATTATTATAAGACCCTTAATCATCCATTGATATTCTGTTGATACGCCGAGAAGGCTCAAACCGTTATTAAGAATTCCAATAATGAAGGTTCCGATAATAGAACCCTTAATTGTTCCTATTCCGCCGGTGAGGCTGGTGCCGCCAATTACAACTGCAGCAATGGCGTCAAGTTCGAACAAACTTCCGAAGTTTGGAGACGCGCTTCCAAGACGTGACGCTGAAATTATTCCGGCTAGAGCTGCAAGTGTTGTCATGATTGTAAAGACAATCATCTTTGATTTGAAAATATTTATACCGGACAGTCTTGCGGCTTCTTCATTTCCTCCGATTGCATAGAGCCTTCGACCGAATTTCGTGTGATGCAGAAGGAATATTCCCGATAGTATGATTGTGACAAATATTACAACTGAAATAGGAATTCCCTCATGTCCCAGAAATATATAAAAGGCGACTGAGATTCCTGCTGTCAATGCTGCAATTTTACCAATCGTGTTATAACGGTTTGTATCTATTTTGTATTTCTTTTTTTGTTTGTTTTCATTCAGTATTAAGTAAATTATCGCAAAAAAGGCCAGTACTAAAATTGTTATTGACAGACCTCTGCCGATGTAGTTTCCGCCTATTGCGTTAAATGTTTTGTTGCTGACTCCGATTGCTGTTTTATTGGATATGAAATGAGCAAGCCCTCTTGCTATTGTCATCATTCCAAGTGTGATAATAAACGGCGGTATCTTGTATTTTGATATCCAAAAACCGTTCCATAATCCAAGAAGTATACCAACGCCGCTTAATGTAAATAAAAGGGTTAAAACAACGCCGAATCCGGCTTTTAAAAGAAGGGCTGATACAACGGCGGAGAGCGCCATGATTGACCCTACTGACAGGTCTATTCCTGCTATCAGAATAACCATTGTCATACCGACTGCCATTATACCGATTTCAATTACCTGTAAAATTATATTTGAAAGGTTTGCAGACTGGAGGAAGACGGTGTAGGTTCCGAGTTTAAGTTGAGACAGGATTGCCATTATTATGATCAGTGCAAACAGGGCTATAAGTGTTGCGTTATTTTTTAAAAATCTTTTCATTTAGTCTTCTCCATACCTGTAGCGTAGTGCATTATTTTTTTTGCGGTTGCCTGTTTTTTACTCAGGTCAGCAACAATCCGTCCTTCATGCATCACAAGAATTCTGTCGCTTATTTCCATAATTTCCTGAAGATCGGAGGATATCATGATAACAGTTACACCGTTTTTTAACAGGGTGTGCATGAGTTTGTAAATTTCCACCTTTGCTCCGACATCAATTCCCCGGGTAGGTTCATCCATTATGAATATATCGGGATTTGTGTTAAGCCATTTCCCTATTACAACTTTTTGCTGGTTTCCGCCGCTTAAAGAGTCAATAGGGTCATCCAGGCGTGAAGTTTTGATTTTTAATTTTTTTATAAGGGTTGATGCTATATCGTTTTCTTTGAGTTTATCAATAATCCATCTTCCGGATACGGTTTCAAGGGAGCTGATTGTAGTATTATGGATAATACTTTGTCCCATAATAAGACCGAGGGTTTTTCTGTCTTCGGTGAGAAGGGCTATTCCGTTTTCAATTGCAGCTTGAGGCGAATCAATTTTTATTTTTTTTCCATTCAGAAAAACTTTTCCTGTTGTATCGCCGTCGAGAGCGCCAAAGATACCGCACGCAAGTTCGCTTCTTCCAGAGCCCATTAATCCCGCGATACCCAGGATTTCACCTTTATATGCTTTAAATGAAACGTTTTTTACTCTTTTCTTTCCCTTAAGGACAGGATGATCAATGCTCAGGTTTTTGACTTCGAGAGTTTTCCCACCGCGCTTAATTTTATGTCTTGGGAACATTTCCTTAATGTCTCTACCCACCATTTTAGAAATTATCTTGTTCGTTGTTATTGAGGAAGCTTTGACTGTTTTACCTATTAATTTCCCGTCGCGCAGAACCATTATTTTGTCGGCAATTTTTTTTATTTCATCGATCTTATGAGAAATGTAGATCATGCATACATTGTGTGTTTTCAGCTTTTTAATGATTTTAAAGAGGTCTTCGGTTTCTGTTTCAGTTAACGCGGAAGTTGGTTCATCAAGTACCAGTATGTGAGCGTTTAGAGAAAGTGCTTTTGCTATTTCGACCATCTGCTGTTTGCCGATCGATAGTTCTTTTACTTTTTCTTCAGGATCAAGATAATCGAGATGAAGTTCTTTAAGGAGAATTTTTGTTTCAGAATATACCTTGTTCCAGTTGATTTTACCCGCTATGGTTGTAAACTCACGGTCGAGAAATATATTTTCCGCGATGCTGAGTTCCGGGATCAGGTTGAGTTCCTGGTAGATTATTGCCACACCTGCCTGTTCAGCATCTTTAGTACTCGTAAATGAATGCAGTGTATCTTTTATGAGTATTTCACCTGAAAAGGAGTTATGCGGCCATGCTCCGCTCAGGATTTTCATAAGGGTTGATTTTCCCGCTCCATTTTCTCCGACCAAGGCAAGGACTTCACCGCTGACAGCTGAAAATGACACATTATCCAGAGAGCGGACTCCGGGAAAATCTTTTGTTATGTCTTTCATTTTAAGAATTGTTTTGCTCATATATTGTTCCGTGAAAATCAAAAACAACCGCGTTTTTTAAAACGCGGTTGTTTTATGATGAGGTCTTTTTATTTTCCAAATATTGCTTCTTTTGTATGGAATCCGCTTTTTACAACTGTGTCCATAATGTTGTCTTTTGTTACTAGCACGATTGGTGTGACAATTGTAGGGACTTTCATGAATTTATTGTAGAGAAGCATGTCGTATTTGATTATATCGGATATTTTTTTCTTTGGATTAATTGCCAGTTTATAGGCTACTGTCGCGGCCATTCTAGCGAGCGGTTTAATCTTTTTAAATATTTCAACGGCTTGAATTCCATTAGCAACATATCTTATGTTGATAATGTCAGAATCTGAGCCTGCTACAAAAACTTTGGTAGCTCTGGCAAGACCTTGTGTCTTAAGGGCTGCAATAACACCTCTAGCCAGACCGCTGTTGTTGCAGATGAAAGCGTCGATTTCGTTTTTATACCTGGTGAGTGCGTTTAGGGCTGTTGCGTTTGCTTTTTCGGTTGACCATCCTTCATGAGACTGTTCCAAAAGCAGTTTCAGGCCTTTATATTTTTTTATGGTATCAAGAACGCCGCTTGACATTGCAATCGCGTTTGAATCTCCGGGCTGACCCTTTATAAGGACGATGTTTCCTTTGATCGCGCCTCTCTTTTTTTTAAGCCACGCTATCATTGCCTCTGCCTGAAGTTTTCCTACTGACCAGCTGTCCTGCATTATATGTACGTCAAGCGGGCCGTTAACAAGAAGCGAATCGTAACCTACAACTCTTACGCCTTTTTTATGCGCTTTTTTTACCAGTATTCCTGCTGTTCCTGTGTTTACAGGCTGGAGCACTATGACCTTTACTCCGCGGATAAGCATGTTTTCCATTTTAGCAAGCTGTGTCTGTTCACTGTTGTTGCATGAATCAAAAATTACTTCAAACCCAAGTTCTTTTGCTCTTTTTTCAAAGGCCTGTTTGTCTTTTTGATAACGTTCTTCCTGCATTGTTTTTAAGAGAAAGCCTATCTTTATTTTTTCTCCTGATTTTCCTGATTTACATCCGGATACAAAGAGAATGGTTGATGTAAGTACAATAATTAAGATACGGGTGATGGATTTCATTATAACTGCTCCTTTAAAAGTAATTTCAATTGATTTAATGATACTTTAAAGGATTTTAAAAAAAAAGCAATATAAATATGTTTCGAGGGATTTTCGCGAAGCGCGAAAATCCCTCGTGGTGAATAATTTTGATGGATAGACAATATCTGTTGCAGAAGGTAATTTTTTTGAAAATGCAAACTCGTATATAATTAATTGGCCAGAGAAACAACTTGGTTGGTGTAAATTTATTCGGCTATTGATGCTTTGTTTACTCAAACAGTACATTTTTCAAAAAAAATACCTTCTACAACTATATGTTTCTTTGTGCTGTCAAGTTGAGCAATCGTCTCATTTCAAAGTATCAATGTTTTATTTGTATGGACAGGCTGCAACCTGTCCATACAATTACTTCTTATGTTACATCTCCATCTTCACATAGACTTTGAAGTTGAATCCGGGCATTGGGTAGCCTTCGAAAAACTGGTAGTTTTTGTTCAGGATATTGTTAAATGCTGCTCCCATACGGTATGTTTCACTGAGGTATAAATTTACTCCCATGTTCAGCAGAAATACATCGCTGAGTTTAGTGGAGTTAGCCGTACTTGTATAGTAGACATCCATGTAGTCGATACTCGTTGAAATTACGGCTTTGCTTATTTTAATGTCAGCGCTTGCATTGACCTTGTGGAGCGGAGTGTATGGAAGTCTGGATAGACCGGCCTTGCCGTCATTGACAAGTTCGGTTGGATTATAGGTGTACGCAAGTTTTAGTGCAACAGGATCAAGGGAGAGCGCGGCAGTAAGCTCTAAACCGCCTATTTTTACATTATCTTTGTTTACTGGTTGTCGTTTGCCTAGTGCAATATTATCATCCCAGATTATCATATCTTTTATTTCATAGTAGAAAAAGGCTGTCTTAATTTGAAAGTTTTTTCCGAATTTCCTGGACAGGATGATATCTGTGTATATTCCTTTTTCACTTACTAGATCTGGATTTCCAACATTGCCATACGAGTCTTCAGGATAGTAGAGGTCATTAATCGTCGGATTTTTTATTGAGGTTGAGATATTTGCTTTAAGATTTATTTTTCCCGGCAATTTTGCTATGATGCCGCCTTTGATACTGAATGTATTATCCTGATCGGAGTTAATATCATACCTCATTGAAGACAGGAGAGAGAAGTCTTTATTGATCCTCAGGTGTAGATCTCCTAAAAAACCTGTGCCCATGTTTTTTGCTTCAAAGGTGCTGTTATAAATCCGGTCGTATTGGTTTTCAAGTCCTGCTTGTATATGAAGCCGTTTATTTGTTGGGTTTTCAATTAAAGCATAGATTGTAGAGATTTGTTTTGAGTTTAAGGATGATCCGGAAGACCAGATGTATTCAAGAGCATGATGAGAGACTTTTAAACCTGTCCGTAGTTTGTAGTTATTGTCAAACTTATGGATGAATTTTGTTTGGATGCTTGTAAGATCATCTTTTTGTCTTCCAGATAGATCAAAAG
>JAGLSM010000119.1 GCA_023135745.1 Spirochaetota bacterium
CCATTTCTTTGGGACAGTAGTGACAGCTGGTATAACTTCATATCGTACTTTATTTCTAGGTTATGTAGCTGAGAGTTATTCATATGACACTTAACCCTTTGCCTTCTCCTAACCAGAGGTTTTAACCTCTGGTTGGTAAGCCGTGACCAACTGCTAGTCATGAGAAGTTGTGGGTGAATTTTTTAAACTATTTTCATATTGAGTTTTCTGCTTCTTGGACCGTCGAATTCACAGAAAAAAATACCCTGCCATGTTCCGAGAACCGGTTTTCCCTGTTCCACCAATATAGCAAGTGATGATCCAAAAACCGATGCTTTCATATGGGCAGCCGAATTTCCTTCCCCGTGCAGATAATGGTTATTCCATGGGAAGACTTTATCCATCTGTCTTATAATATCGCTTACTACATCAGGATCTGCCTGTTCATTTATTGTTAAACCGGCTGTTGTGTGCGGATTAAACAGATGACAAATACCATCTTTAATACCGGATTCATCGATGCATGACCTTATTATTCCTGTAACATTTATGAATTCATCACGGCTTGATGTTTTAATGTTGATAGTCTTATTGTATTTCATTATTACATTTTCCCTGCAATGCTTGAAATGAGTTTTGAGAGATCATTTTTAATTCTTGAATTGGTGTCGAGAACTTCATTGTGATTTAGTGTTTTCTCTGATATTCCGGTAGCATAGTTTGTTAATGTTGATATGCCCAGTATTTCCCATTTAAGGTATCTTGAGATTATAACTTCAGGAACTGTTGACATCCCGACAGCATCTGCACCCATTTTTTTGAGCATTCTGATTTCCGCAGCGGTTTCATAACTGGGGCCGTGCATTCCCGCGTATACGCCTGTAAAAGTTTTAAAGGCTGTCTCTTTTGATTGAGCTGCGGCAAGATCAATCAGGGACGGAGTATATGCGTTTGACATGTCAATAAATCTGTCAGGGACTTTCAGCCCGATTAAAGGATTACTTCCCATAAAATTTATGTGATCGTTTATGAACATGACAGTCCCGGGTGGTTTTTCTTTGCTTAGACTTCCTGCAGCGTTTGTTATTATAATTTTTTTGACTCCCAGTTCATTAAGCATAAAAAGGGGATCTGTTATTTCCCTCATTGTATAGCCTTCGTAATAATGAAACCTCCCGCTTAGTACAGCAGTGTTTTTTCCTGCCAGTTTACCGATAACCAGTTGATTATTGTGGCCCTTTACCGTTGAAGTTGGAAATATGGGTAGATCAGAATATGGAATCACAGTACTGTCGGTAAGAGTTTCCGCAAGATGAGACAGTCCTGATCCCAGGATTATGGCAAGTTCCGGAACTATATCTGTTTTACTATTTATTATTTTTAATGTGTCGTTAATTATTTTCATTGATTTACTGCCCTTTAATAATTGTCAGGAATTAACTCCACCATCCCTTATCGTCTTTGTTGAGGTTTATTACATTGTCGGTTTTTGTTTGGCTTTTTTCAGGGGTTTCTCTTTTTTGTTTTTTTATTAGGTCTCTGCCAAAAATCCTGTATTTTTTGTAGAATAGCTGGAGAAATACAAGTGCTGTTACAAGACCTCCAAAATGTGCTATATGCGCTATGGAGCTTGATTGGTCAAAAGAGCGGAATAATTCATATATACCATAGAAAAACACAACTTTCCATGCTTTTACAGGGAAAATTCCAAATACCAGGAGAATGGCATTGGGGCTGAAATAGGCAAAACCTGCGGCGATACCCATTACTGCTCCGGATGCTCCAATCATGGTTGCCGTTGAATTATATTGTACAAGCGCCTGCAGCAGGGCTGCTCCGATACCCGATAAGAAGTAAAGGAATAAAAATCTTGATTTTCCAATAGTTCTCTCAAGATGAGTTCCGAACATAAAAAGGATAAACATATTAAAAAATATGTGAAGTATTCCTCCATGGAGAAACATATAGGTTATCAATTGCCAGAAATAGCCTTTCTCTAGTCCGAGCAGGGGTGTGAATCCGAAGACCCCCGTGAAATTTTTAATTCCAATCAATGGCCCTAGATTCAGAAGATTATGTATAATAAATACTGCAATATTTATCTTTATTAAACTTCTGACAACTGAAGGGGGCTTTTTACCGCTTCTTCCCTGAGAAAATGGTGATTTAAACTGATAACGGTACAATGATTTATCCTTTTCAAAGGCTATTTTTGTATATTTATGGGGTTGCTTTTATAGGCGTCCCTATAAAAAATATAAGTGTATTTTTAATGATTATGTTATAAAATTTAAATAGATACACTTTCGGTAAAATGGAAAAATAAAATGAAAATAATACTTCTGATTATATCGGCCCTGGTTTTGACTTTTTGCGCTTCAGAACGGGAAAAAGCCGATTCTTATAAAAAAGAACTTGTTGTTTTAAAGTACAAAGTGTCTGATCCGCAGCCCAAGGCTGTTTTTTTAGTAGGATCCTTCAATGACTGGGTACTCAAAGACCCGCGTTTCAAAATGAAATGGGATAGTTTTGAAAACCTTTTTTTTATTCGGATTAAACTGAAAAAGGGAAGGTATGAATACAAGTTCATAGTAGATGGTAATTATATATGTGATCCAAAGGCGAAGCTTAAAGTAAGTGATCCGCTTGGCGGCAAGAAGGGTGTATTCTGGGTCAGATAATGTCAGGGTAATTGCAATTTTTCAGGGCATTTAGTATATTAAAAAATATGTCATAGCCTGAGGAGTTCTAATGTTTGAAGGACTAACACCTAGAGCACAGAAAGTCATCAATATACTTGCGCAAGAGGAGGCTAAAAGGCTTAATCATGATAAATTAACTCCTGAACACATCCTCCTTGGTCTTTTAAGACAGGGTGATGGAATTGCAATAGAAACATTGAAAAACCTCAATGTGGAACTTTCTGATCTGCGTAAGGAAATAGAAGGTTCTATCAAAAAAACCGGTGAAATAATGCTTCTTGGAGAGGTTCCTCCGTCCCCAAGAATTGAGAAAGTATTGAGATACAGCGCTGAGGAGTCAAAGAGCCTGGGGCATACATACATTGGAACCGAGCACATCCTTCTTGGTATTCTCCGCGAAGAGAATTCCAGAGCCGGTATGATTCTGGAAAATAAAAATGTTAACCTCGAAAGAGCCAGACGACAGGTTCTTAAACTTCTTGGATTTGGCAGTCTTCCAAAGACAATGGGCAAAGAAGTTGTAAAAACGCCTACCCTCGATGAATTTGTTCGTGATTTAACCCTCCTGGCAAAGGAAAATAAGCTGGACCCGGTTGTCGGCAGACAAATAGAGATAGAAAGGGTTATCCAGATACTATCCAGGCGTAAAAAAAATAATCCGGTTCTAATCGGAGAACCCGGAGTAGGTAAAACTGCAATAGCTGAAGGGCTCGCGAGAAATATTGTGAACGGGATTGTGCCTGAGCTTCTTGTCAATAAACGGGTGCTTACTCTTGATTTACCTTCACTTGTTGCGGGAACAAAATACAGGGGTGAATTTGAGGAACGTCTTAAGAATGTCATTCAGGAAGTTAAAAAAGCCAATAATATAATCCTCTTTATAGATGAACTTCATACCCTGATAGGGGCAGGAGGTGCTGAGGGCGCGATTGATGCTGCAAATATGCTCAAACCGGCTCTTTCAAGGGGAGAACTACAGTGTATAGGTGCCACTACACTCAATGAATTTAAAAAATATGTAGAAAAAGATGCTGCGCTTGAGAGAAGGTTTCAGCCTATTCTGGTTGAGGAGCCGAATGTAGATGAAACAATTGAAATACTTACTGGCCTTAAGGGGAACTATGAGGCCCACCACAATGTAAAGTATTCTGACGACGCGCTTGTGGCTGCTGCCAACTATGCCCATAGATATATATCCGACAGATTTTTACCTGATAAGGCTATTGATCTTATTGATGAGGCCGGAGCAAAGGCAAGGCTCGCAAATTCCACAAGGCCCACTTCATTTTTTGAGCTGGAAAAAGAAATTGAACTTTTAAATAGAAAAAAAGATGCGCTGGTAAAGGCTCAGAGTTATGAAAAAGCTGCCGAGGTAAGAGATACCGTTAAAGAAAAAAAAGAAGAACTTAAAAAGCTTACCGAGAAGTGGAAGGAAGAGACGAATGAAGAAACTCCTCTGATAACTGCTGATGATATAACTAAAATTGTTTCAAGTGTTACAAAGATTCCTCTTAACAGAATAGCTGAAAGTGAATCCAAAAAACTTCTCCGTATGGAAGACGAACTTCATAAACGGGTAATAGGTCAGGATGAAGCCATTGACGCGGTCAGCCGGGCAGTACGAAGATCAAGAACCGGACTGAAATCCCCAAAGAGACCAACAGGATCATTCATATTTCTCGGTCCCACAGGTGTTGGGAAATCCGAACTTGCCAAGACATTGGCCGAGTTTCTTTTTGGAGAAGAGGATGCATTGATACGCGTAGATATGAGTGAGTTTATGGAAAAACACTCTGTCAGCAGACTTGTAGGCGCCCCTCCGGGTTATGTAGGGTATGAGGAGGGAGGGGGGCTGACAGAAAAAATAAGACGAAGACCGTACAGCGTTGTTCTCCTTGATGAGATTGAAAAGGCCCATCCGGATGTCTTTAATATACTTCTACAGGTTATGGAAGAGGGGCAGTTGTCAGACAATCTCGGACATAACGTTGATTTTAAAAATACTGTTCTTATTATGACATCTAATGTCGGAGCCCGTGAAATAACCAAGAATGCTTCACTGGGTTTTTCATCCTTCACTGATGAGAGAAAGAGTTTTGATGATATGAAGGATAAGGCTCTTAGTGAACTAAAAAGAGTATTTAATCCTGAATTTCTCAACAGGGTTGACGAGATTGTTGTGTTTCATTCTCTTACCCATGAACATATTGAAAAAATAGTTGATGTCATGCTGGGTGAGTTAAAGGTGCGGCTTGAAGAAAAGTTTCTTGATCTTGAAGTAACTGATGAAGCCAAGGGTTATCTTATCAAGAAGGGTTTTGATAAAAAATACGGTGCCCGGCCGCTTAGAAGGACAATTCAAAGGGAGATTGAAGATACCCTGTCCCACAGGCTCCTGCAGGGGATTTATTCTAAAAGTGGTAAAATCACAATAAGTTGCAGTGAAGATTCCAAAGACCTGGTGTTTAAGTTTAAAGTGCATAGGAAAAAGAGCAGCAAACATGATGAAAAAGAATTTATTGAAGAAAAAGAACCGACTGCATAGTTATGCAGCCGGTCGGGTGGTTCCTGTATTGATTTTAAAACCTTTTGTTATTTATTGTTTTTTAGCGGTTATATCACTGATTACAGTCTTACCTGTTAATGTGTTTTCTGCCGAATCATCGTCTGATCTTTACACAATAGCAAAAGGAGCATTCCAGGATGGGCTTTACGATCTTGCAAAAAGAAATTTCAAAAAGATTGTAAAAGACCATCCTGACAGTGACGATGCTGACAGTGCCCAGTACTATATAGGTTTGTGTTATTACCTTAAAAACAATTTTAACGCAGCTGTATATGAACTGAATAAGCTGCTTAAAAATTATCCCGATTCAACTCTTCATCCAAGGACAGAGTATTTTATTGCCGATTCATATTTAAAGATGGGTGTTTCTTTTTTACAAAAAGGAGGCGCTTATAAAAAGCGCGGTAAATCCAGGGTTATGAGAAGCCTTTCCCTTTTAAGAAAATTGATTCAGAAATACCCAAAAGATCCTTTTGTTGTTTACGCGCGGTTTTCACTTGGGTTTGCATACATGAGGCTTGATAGATTCCCAAGAGCTCAAAAAGAATTTTTGTGGATTATTAAAAATAAACCCGGACACACCTATGCTCCGAATGCCAGGTATCAGGTCGGGCAGTGCTTTTTTAAACAGGATGATTACAGAGCTGCCATTAAACATTTTAATCTTCTTTTGATAGCGTACAAAACTTCCAATCTTGTTGATGATGCCATATACTGGCTTGGTGAAAGCTATTACTGGTTAAAGAAATTCTCAAAGGCCAGGGAGAAATTTGAAAACATTTTAAGAAACTTTCCAAAGAGCAAGTATGCGGTTGATGCCCGGTACAGAATTGCTTTTTCTTATTTTAAGGAAAAAAAGAGATTTAAAGCGGCAGGTCTTTTTAAGGATTTTTTAAGGAAACATCCGCGCAGCTCTCTCGCGGCTGATGTCCTTCATAACATAGGGATAATATACAAGCAGAAAAAGGAATATCTGAAAGCTGCCGGGTATTTTAAAAAGATATATACAAAATTTCCTGCAAGTAAACTGGCTCCCGAAGCAAGGATCAACGTGGCGGTCAGTTATTATAAACTCAAGAAGTATAAAGATGCTCTTCGTATTTTCAAGAGTGTAAGGGGAAGGCTTTCAAGAGATTACAGGGTTTTTGTTCTAAAACGGATAGGAGATATATATTTTGTTCAAGGTAGACTTGCCCTTGCTAAAGCAGCCTATAAAAAATGCATTAAAACATATCCGGCGCATAAGATAAGTGAAGACGTTTATTACTGGCTGGGAGTTGCGCAGTTTAAGGATAAAAAATATAATGATGCTCACCGTACATTTGTAAAAATGCGTAGATTTTTTCCGCAGACAAAAAGGTTGGCTGAAATTATTTTCAGGATTGCTGAGTCCGC
>JAGLSM010000012.1 GCA_023135745.1 Spirochaetota bacterium
AAAAAGCCCTATTTTTTTCCTATTCTCTTTAGATAAGGTAAAACTCCAGGCAATGGCATGCAAAACGTATAGATAGATAGGAATGAGTATAATAACAAGTATACCCCACCCCATTTGCTGAAAAGCCTTAATAAGGTTTTGTAAACCAAGTTTATTTACAAAAAAACCAATCGCGGCAAATCCCGCAATGGTCAATCCCACACTAATAATCTTTTTGTACATTATAAAACACCGGGAATTAATTAGTTTCTATATAAAACAGAAGTTTATTTTTTAACCTTGTTATCCAGGGTATATAATCTTCTCATTGTATTTATTACTTCAAAGACAAGCCCAAAAAACCCAAAAACTATAGCGATAACTCCGATAAAATCAACAAAAGTCATACCGGATGAAAATCCAAAAAAACGTGTTAACCAGCCGTTAGCTCCGGTAATTTCAGGAAACCAGGAGAGAGGTCTGCCATAATCAAAGAAAACCTGACCAAGAATAACTGAAATAATTAAAAAACGTATTTCGGTTGGTCCGATTACAGGAAGTTCAAGAGTATCAATAACCTGAACCTTGATATGTCCTTCCACATGAAAAAGAAGGTATAAAATACTGGCGATAATACCAATTATTAGATGAGATCCATTAGTTAAATACATACCTACACCAATAAATAAAACTCCAAGAGAGTCTCCAAAATGATCCAGATAATGACCAAGTTTAGATGACTGTTTCCTTGCCCTTGCAACTACGCCGTCCATTGTATCTGTAATCCATGTTAAAAATAGAAAAAACGCGCCAAGGACAAACATCCATGGAGATAAAAAACCAAAAGCCATTGATAAACCGGATAAAAACGATATTAATAAACCAATATATGATATTTTGTTTGCAGTAAGCCTTGCAGGCACAAAGGGCAGCAGTTTAGGAAAAAACCACTTCACAAATGGATCAAGCAAACTGCGTTCAACTTTTTTCATTTTCACCTAAACCTTTAGGCGGACTGAGAAGTCCGTTTTTATGAAAAATAACCTAAACTTACGGAATTTACAAGTGAATAAAAAATAAGGCATGGGAAATAAGGCAGTTCAGCATCCCCTTATATAAACTTTGAAATGAAATATTATATATTGATTCTTCAGTAACGCTTTTTTAAATTGTATTAAAATGGAAAAAATATTTTTAAAAGAGACCGGAGGTAAATCCCCTATGCTTAATCTTGATTTAATCAAAAATACCCTTGCAAAATCCGAACAAGTTTATAAAAGAGGTGAAAATATTTTTTACTTGGGAAACTATTCTTTATTGGATAAAAGTGAAACACAAAATTCTTTCTCTTATAGTGTAGATGGAAGTTATGGAGATTATCATATTGAAATCAAACTTGAAAACAATAAAATAATCTCCTCATGCACCTGTCCGTATCCCTATAAAGGATGTAAACATACAGTAGCTTCTTGTCTCGATATTATTCATAACCAACAAAATCATAACAAAAGCCCTGAAACAATCGATAATGATCTGGATTTCCTTAGTGTTGAAGAAATAAAAACCCAGGCATTGTCCGGACGGAAAAAAAAATCTAAATCCGAATCTTTTGATGTCTCTTTTGGTGACATAATCCGCGGTGAACATCTTGTAAAAAATATAAATGGACAAAAATATATTGTAAATATACACGATTTGGAAAAAGAATCAGGACACTGTACTTGCCCTGATTTTGCGACAAATCATCTTGGTACCTGCAAACATCTTTTACATTTAAATATGTTAATAAAAAAAGATAAATCTCTTCTCGAACAGGCTCATAAAGAAACCTTCCCATTTATTCATGTTTGGTGGAATTCCGGTTTACATAAACCGGTTTATTTTTATGATACTAAACTTCCTGGTGACTACAGAGATTCTTTTTCGGAACTTTTTAATGAAAATGGTGTTTATAAAAACTCCGATATCACCAAGCTTTTTAAGCTTACACAGATTTTTAAAAACGACAGGCTTGTACGCTTTGATAATCATTTAATGGATATAATAAACGATTATCTTTTAGAAGAAGAATTACTTAAAATCAAAAAAACTTATAAACCTGATTTTTCTTTTATCAAAACAAAGCTATTCCCTTATCAGGAAAAGGGCGTGCTTTTTGCTCTATTCAAAAAGGCCGCAATTATTGCGGATGAAATGGGTTTAGGTAAAACATTACAGGCAATTAGTCTAGCTATATTAAAAAAACAGGTATTTAATTTTCAAAAAGTCCTGATAATCAGCCCCTCTTCACTAAAAGAACAGTGGCGTCTTGAAATTGAGAAATTTACCGATGAAGATGTTGTTGTTATTAATGGAAATAAACAAGAACGACAGCAGATTTATATGAAATCTAAAAAGTTTTTTAAAATTACAAATTATGAAGCCGTATTGCGTGATATTCTTGTGATCAAACGTTTTGAACCAGATTTGATAATCCTTGATGAAGCTCAACGAATTAAAAATTTTGCAACTAAAACCCATCAAGCAATCAAATCAATTCCTCATAAACATTCCCTGATTATTACAGGCACACCACTGGAAAATAAACTGGAAGATCTATACTCAATAGTGCAATTTTCAGACCCAACTATGCTTACCCCTCTATGGGCTTTTGCTGCCAAACATTTTAATCTCAGCCGGAGCAAAAAAAATAAAATTCTGGGTTATAAAAATCTCAAGCCGCTTTTTCAAAAACTTCAGGATATGATTATTCGCCGCTGTAAAGAAGATGTATTTGATGATTTGCCTAATCAATTAGTAAATACTTATTACTTGGATCTATCAACAGAGCAGGATGAAATTCACAGCGGCTATCTCAGAGCATTAATTCCATTGGCAAAAAAGAGATTTCTTACGCCAATGGATATTCAAAAAATGCTGAGAATCCTGCTTTCCATGCGGATGGTATGTAATTCGACTTACCTTATTGATAAACAAACTAATATATCTCCTAAACTAACTGAGTTAACCTCAATTATGAAAGAACTCGTTCTTGATAATAACCGTAAAGTAGTCATTTTTTCGGAATGGACAAGAATGACTTATCTTATTGGTAAAATGCTCTCCAACTCAGGCATTAGCTTTATTGAGTTTACCGGAAAAATTCCGGTTAAAAAAAGACAGGTTTTAATTGATGAGTTCAATAATAATGATAAGTGTAAAGTCTTTTTATCAACAGACGCGGGTGGAGTTGGATTGAATCTTCAGTCTGCCGATTGTGTTATTAATTTTGAACTTCCCTGGAATCCCGCAAAACTAAATCAGCGAATTGGACGAATTAACCGAATTGGACAAAAAAGTAAAACAATTAATGTTGTCAATCTGGTATCTAAACATTCTATCGAAGAAAAAGTCCTTGCCGGAATTAATCGTAAGCAGGAATTATTTGATGCGGTCCTTGACGGTACAAGTGATAGTGTTTCTTTTACAGAAGAAAATAAAAAAAGTTTTGTTAATAAAATTCGAGAAATGTTTAATGAGGAGCTGGAAACACCTGTAAAAGAAACCGAGACTGTATCCCTTGAAGAAGACACACCCCATTACTTAAATCCCGAAATATTAACTAAAAATACAGAAAATATTCTTGATCTTGAAGAAGAAGAAATCAAGGATGATCCCATTGAGAATACAACTACACAATCTGATTCGCAAATTATTTCAGAATCAGAACATAAAACCAGCTCCGAACAACTGGAACAAGTTATGGAACAGGGTGTCAAATTTTTAAGCGGACTATCAGCCATGGTTACAGGAAAACCATTGATTACCAATCCGGAAGAAAAAACTATAGATATTGACCACAAGACAGGGGAAGTTACTTTTAAATTTAAATTACCGGGATTTTAAAACTGAATAGTAAAAAAGAAAATCTCAGTTCTTTTTTGAATATGCCTAAGAAATATGTTTGTTGTCTTGGTGAAATAGAGATTAAAAGGGATACTGCAATTAAGGTGTCACTATTTAAGTAATCGATGAAATGAAATTGAAAATTTCATAGAAAAAAGGTTTGCTGTTTAGAATATTTACCAAAGATTTAAATTTACACCCTTCTTAACCAGCTGCCTTGATATTAATACAGATGCTCAATTCTCTATTTTACCTGATATAAAACTAAATCATCATAATCCGCGACAGAAGTTGAATCCGTATCATCTGAATCAGTTAGAAGGGCAATCCCTTTTGAAAAGCGGTCCGGATATTCTCCAAATGCCTTTTTATAATCTTCATAAATATTGCGTTTTTCATTTATCCATTTGCCAAGCCCTCTTTTACCGGTACGGATAACAATAACCCTGGTATATGACCCAAACCACGCAGGACTGGGAATTATTGTACCAACCGGCAAAGAAACACTCCAGACATATTTAAGAGAATAAGGGATTAAACCCTTTTTAAAAGCAAGTGCCACTGCAGCTCCGCTGTCATTTGTAGATCGCACCCTTTCATCTCCACCTTTTGGAAGCTTATGAACACGCCAACGCCAACTCAGGATTGGATTTCTTTTTAATGAAAAACCTTCTTCAAGACCATCTGATTCCTTGAAAAATATCTTATTTAACTTATTTGAATATAAACGTTTCCCGACATATATTCCTTCATCCTTTGTGTCAATTCTAAAGAATTTGTTTCTTCCGTTTTTAAGAACCCTCATAATTTTATAACCCCTTCTCTTGTAGGGTATCCATAATGCGGGAAATTTCCCGACACGGGAGTTCTCAAAATTATCAAGAACAAAATGAGTATATTTAATAAAAGATTTTTTTGAAAAACCGGCTATTTGGAAGGTGCATATTAATATAACTACAGCTAATGTAAATTTCTTCATTTTTTACCAACCTTTACATAGTACAGTATAGCACATTTCATTAAATAAATCCCAATAAAACAAGCGGTCTTTGATGCTGTTTTGTTTCATTTGCATGAGATAGAATCAGTTTTTCCTGGACATCTATTCCCTTAAATTGCTCTGCACCTTTACCGGCACCGCCTACCTCAATAACTATCTTTCTATTATCAGTTAGCACTAAAAAATCAGGTGTTTTTTTACCGCGATTGGTTTTTAGGTAATGATATGGTAAAGTTTTAATTTGCATCATTTCTGAAAAAAAATCTTCACGTAAGGCACCAATCCCTTTTTCAAAAGAAATAAATAATAATCGAAAAGGAAGGTACATTAGTATTTTTGGCTCTTTTAAAACGTTGGTTCCTATTGGAAAAACAGTTTTGAGAACAAATGCTTTATTAAGTAACGTCACATACTCTTCCGCTTTATATTTAGTAATACCTAAATTCTTGGAAAATGACGTATAGTTTAGTCCGTCTACTGAAGTCTGTCCAATAAATTGTACAAGCTTCTCAATTGAACTCAATTCATGTATTTTCAAATGGGGAACCAATGCTGGAATATCTTTATGGATTATTGTATATAGAATATTTTTAAACAAAGCATATGGTTCAGGTTCATCAAGAACAAATGGATACAATTTCATTTTAAGATAATCATCAAACAAGTAACTAAAGTGCAGATGATCCGATTGCCAATCCTCATTTAAAATATCTGTTAATTCAAGCTGAGGTATGATTACATCCTGTGTGAAATACAAATACTCACGAAAGGTAAATGGAAAAAGTTCCAACAGACATACTCTTCGTGA
Source organism: Spirochaetota bacterium (assembly GCA_023135745.1). GTDB lineage: Bacteria > Spirochaetota > JAGLSM01 > JAGLSM01 > JAGLSM01 > JAGLSM01. Next base: position 5,673 of record JAGLSM010000012.1, read on the forward strand.
TAAATCAACTGTTGTGCTGTATAACGAAATAGAAACAGAACTGGTAAAAAATATCCTCACGTCCAAAAAATCATAAATCTTTTTTAAATGGTCCGGATACTTTTTTAGAAAATTGATTTCATCTATCAATATTTTTGTATATTTATATGTTTTACTAAGATTTTGAACCAACTCAAATAAGTCGAGATCTTCGGCAAGTGTATCGAGTGATATATAACAAGCATTTTCCAAATCATGTGCTAATTGTTTGAGAATGATTGTTTTCCCAACACCTCTAGGACCAACAATGCCAACAAAATGTTTCCCTTTTTCACTCAGTATCCCTTGGTAGGCAAACCTCTTTTTTGTGTATGATCTAGAATCTGCAATTGCGTTTTCACTGAGCTTTAGAATATCATTTATGTTCATACTTATAGAATAAGATACAGTCTGCATTTTGTCAAATTATTTACTAAAATGCAGTGCTTTTTGGTAAATCATTAGCTAAAATGAGTTTTATGAAGTAATAAGCTCACTCTTAAATTGCTTTGTATCTGAAAAATAATCTCTTAAATCAAAAATACGTGTACACACCACAACCTTTTCTATCTGGAACGGCCTGATATATGTCTTATCTTTTAAAGAGTGGATTAGTTCATGTACATTTGATTATATCATGAAATTCAACCTTACCCTTGGTGAAAATTATCTTTTTTACTTCACTCATTAAATCAACAGCATAAAATGTTATGCCTTTTTTAATATGACAGGGAATTTCCGTAAGATCAGATTTATTTTTTGATGGGAAAATAATTTCCTTTACACCGCTTTTCTTCGCGGCTATGATTTTTTCCTTTAAACCGCCAATGGGAAGAACATTACCTGTTAAAGAAAGCTCTCCGGTCATTGCAAGATTTGGCCGTATGATTTTATTGAGAAACAATGACAGCATAGCACTAGCCATTGTTATACCGGCGGAAGGACCGTCCTTTGGAGTAGCTCCTGCAGGGACATGTAAGTGAAACATGTTTTTATCATAATATTTATAATCGATACCTTCATCAATTGAGATTTTCTTGGAATAAGAAAAAGCAATATTGGCAGATTCTGACATTACCTCTCCAAGTTTACCCGTGAGTTTGAAAGCGCCCTTGCCCGGATTGGAAATACATTCTTTAGTCAGGATTTCTCCTCCCAGTGATGTCCACGCAAGACCTACTGCAAGACCGGGAACTTCAAATTTCTTAACTTTTTCTCTCTTAAAAAGAGGTTCTCCAAGGAAATCTTTTAAGTTGGAAGCTGTAATATGTAACGGTTTTTTTATCTCTTTTTTGACAACCTTGAAAGCAACCTTTCTTATTATCTTATTAATCTGTTTTTCCAGACTCCTTACGCCGGCCTCACGGGCATAATCATTCGCGATCGCGAGAAGTGATTTTTTATCAAAACTAATAAACTTGTTTTCAAGCCCCCCATTTTCAATTGCTCTTGGAACAAGATATTTTGCCGCGATATTATATTTTTCTTCAGCAATATAGCCGCTTAGTCTTATAACTTCCATCCTGTCAAGAAGAGGAGAAGGAATTGTATCAACAGTGTTAGCTGTAGTTATAAAAAACACATCCGACAGGTCAAAAGGTATATCCAGGTAATGATCACGAAAAGCAGCATTCTGTTCCGGATCAAGAACCTCAAGAAGAGCAGATGATGGATCTCCCTGAAAAGATTTGCCGAGTTTATCTATCTCATCAAGCATAATTACCGGATTCTTTACCTTTACGATTTTAAGTGCCTCAATAATTTTGCCCGGCATAGCACCGATGTATGTTCTCCTATGCCCCTTAATCTCCGCTTCATCACGCATCCCCCCAAGAGAAAACCGGAAAAACTTCCGCCCCATCGCAGCTGCAATTGATTTACCAAGAGATGTCTTACCAACACCCGGAGGTCCTACCAGACAAAGAATCGATCCGTGCGAGTTTTTTTTAAGCTGCCTGACCGCGAGGAATTCGCATATCCGTTTTTTTACTTCTTCAAGTCCGTAATGATCTCTGTTTAATATTTTTTCCGAGTTATCTATATCAATCCTGTCATCACTGAATACATTCCACGGCAGTGCTATAATAATCTCAAGATAGCTTCGTATTACACTATATTCAGGAGAATGAGAATCAGTAGCAGAAAGTTTATCAAGCTCAGAAAAGCTTTTTTCTTTAACTTCGCCTTCAAGTTCAAATTTCTCAAGAGATTCTTTGAACCTGTTATAATCGGATGTCTTTTCATCAACATCCATCCCCAACTCCTGTTTAATTGCTTTGAGTTGTTCTTTAAGAAAAAACTCTCTCTGCTGCTTGGTTATCTTTTCGTTTATCTGATGCTGTATTTTCTTTTGCAGATTTATCAGTTCTTTCTCTTTATGAAGATGCTGCAGAACATTCAGCATCCTGGTTTTTATATTCATTTCCTCCAGGATCATTTGCTGTTCTCCGCGTGAAATATTAAGTATTGATGCTATGAAATCAGCAAGCTTTGAGGGAGATTTGAGATTAACAAGAGACAACCTGATTTCCTCAGTAAACAGGGGATTGTTTTCCGATATCTCTTTGATCTCAGAGAAAATTGTCCTTATCAGGGCCTTTGTTTCATCATCTTCTTTCACTTTTTCCAAAGACTCATAATTAACCGCTGCCTGAATAATAGGGTTTTTGGAAATTATTTTTCTGATTTTAAATCGCTTTATTGAATTGATGAATATATTAACGCTGCCATCAGGAAGGTTTATTTTCTTGATTATTTTTGCTACGGTGCCTATTTGATATAGCTCGCCTTTTGATACTTCTTCTTCGGATTTTTTTGTAAGTACAAGACCAATATAACCATCATGATCGAGTGCATAATCAACCGTACCGATCAACTTCTTTCCATCTATCATAACCGGAGTGAGCATCCCGGGAAATACAGGCCTCAAATGAAGAGGAATAATTGGAAGTCTAATAGGTAATACCTGTTCTACTATTACTAAACCGGAATCTAAATCAGATTTGCTTGCCATAAAAACCTCAAGTCTATTATAAAATTAGTCTCACATATATAAATAATAATAAATAATTGCCTGGAGGTAATGATTTGATTTTTTCTGTGCTATTTATTTTACCATCTTCAATCTATCAGGTAAACTCAAGGTGATAATCTGGGGGTTTATTAAAAATAAAATATTGTTCTTCATATGGTCTTACAATTTCATAAAGAACAATTAATGGAACAATTTCCCTAAATAATCCACTCTTTTTTGAATATCTATATTTTACTGACTCATTTTTGCTATTTACAACAAATACATAGTACTCTATAACACAGCGCAATATTTCTGCCATACTTTTTCTTAAAGTAAATGCCAGTTTTAACAACATTTCTTTTTCATCTTCAGTAAGTAGCACCTGAAAATTCTTTTTATCTTTAATTTTATCACGCTGTAAAAAGTCACTTTGTTCTAAAAAATGCTGCCAACCACCTGCATATCGAATAAATGCTGAATTGAGTGCATCTCTAACTAATTTATTGGTATTAATGCCTAATCTATCTGATTGTTCTATCATAGATTTAAATAAAGAAGTGTCAAATCTGAAATTAAACCTCTTTATTATTACATTCAATTTATCCATAATAGCTAGATACAAGCTATATAGAAAAAGTTCCATCTTTTTTATTTTAGATGAAAAATACGTCCAAAATAACCATTATAAATAAATATAATAACTTTGAACTTCATCCACTTAGAAGATTTATTGGCATAAAAAAAGACATTTCAAACTAAAAAAAATAATCTGCCCTAATTACCTTTAAATACAGTCTTCTTTGCAGGTTTAGGCGCTTTAATAACCATAAACTTCAATGGATCACTGCTTTCATTATACCAGCAATGTACAATATCTTTCGGACTTTCAACTAATGTGTCTTTTACGACTTCCAGCTTCTCTTCACCAACTTCCACCACTCCCGTGCCCTCAAGCACATAAAATGCTACATCAACAGATGTAATATGTCTCTTTAATGATTGCCCCGGTTTCAGGGTAATTACTGTAATCATAGCTTCTTCTTTATCGTAGAGATTTCTTGCATCAACATTATGAGCATTATCCATAATTTCGATTTCAGACAATTTTTTAGTAATCATAATATTCCCTTTCTTTTCCTCGAATAACACCTCAATATATGAATATATCTATATTTAGTGAATTTACTTATTTTTTTTCTCATGACCCGTTATTTTAAGCGCTGCTCACAAACTTCATTTATCGCTTGCACTACAAGAGTTAACAAAGTGTTGATACCCAAGTCAATCCAATGTATAATAGGTTTAGAAACCACAAAGGATCACAGCATGAAAAAAATAATTCTAATAATAACAGCATTAATCCTCATAAACAACTCGATACATGCAAGTTCAGGAAAAGGTGTCTTATGCCTATATAAAAACAAGCTGGAAAAGAACCGAATAATAAACAAAGTCTTCCCAATACTTAAAAAACTCGGGTTAAAACCTGCTTTACGCTCATTAAACACAGTTCCCAATATGTATGACTTAAAAAATAAACGAGCGGTTCTGACATGGTCTTCCACCGGATTGTACAAATACCCTAAGAAATTTCTAGGCTTTTTAAGTAAAACCATTAAAAGTGGGAGAAAAGCTATCCTTATTGGCGGTCTTGGTGCATACGGTAAAAAAGTCGGCAAAAAAGATATTTATCTCGACCCAAAACAATATAACCTGGTCTTCAATAAGCTCGGCCTTAATTTTAAAGGATTCTGGACAGGAAACGGAAATGTATTGAGAGTTATAAAAAAGAACAGAAGCATGGTTGAAAAACAAATTTTTCAGTCACCACACACAATCAAACATTATTTTAAAATAGATAATATCGACAATAAAAACACAGTCCATTTAACCGTTAGAAGAACAGATTATAAAAAAATAAAATTTTTCAATAACCCGGATAGCGCCTTTATCGTAACAGGGCCTGCCGGAGGCTTTTGCCTTGAATACTACGAAGGCCGCTACCACGGTGGAAAATACAAGATGATGCTGAACCTTGAAAAGTTTTTAGAAGCATCCCTTTTTTATAAAGATAATATTCAAAAATTCATGATAGTTTATGACGCAAAGATAAGAAACAGCAAATACAAGTACTATCTTTCAAATATTGGAAAGGCGCTTGAACTTACCAAAATATCTTACAATTTGGTAGATACGCGTGAACTAAAAAAAAGAATATCCAGAGATCTGGAAAATTACACAGGTATTATCCTGGCTATTAAAAACCTGACAAAACTTCCGAAAAATATTATAAAAAAATACGTTAAAAATGGCGGAAAACTCATTGCCCTTAGAACTGAGAAAATCGGTAATTTCAGCGATGTATTCGGAATAAAAAAACTCTCAAATTACAATAATAACTGTAAAAGTATAATTGTTAAATCACCCCTTCTTTTAGGAAGAAAAAGCTACAGACATTTTTCCGGCCTGGAGGCAAACGTACCTGATGTCACATTAAGACGAGGAGCTAAAATACTTTGGTACGGCAAGAACGATAACAGCCGTATACCGCTCCTGTGGAAATATGGATACGGCAAGGGTAAGTCAATATACTGGAACGCGGGTTTTGTTGGAGCTGATCGTAATACAAGAGGTCTTATTCTTGAATCATTAATGCAGGTATCTGACATTCTTGTCGGTGGACTTGTTAACATTGCCATGATATGGATGGATGACTGCCCTGCCCCTCTTTGGAACGCGAATTACCGAAAATTTAAAATAAAAATGCTGGAAAAAACAGCAAAGACAGCGAAAGACAAAAAGCAGCTGCTTCTATTTATAAAACGGCTGAAAACGAACTATAAAACGCAGCTTGACTCGGATTTCATGGAAAAAGTATGGGTTCCGGATATGTTTAGAATCCTGAAACAATACAATATCCCAATGTCATTTTATCTTATATTCAATTACAACCAACAGATGAAACCTCCTTTTAAAATCAAGGATTTTTTTCTGGCGAAGAATAATCTTCCTTTCAAACTCGCGAAAAAAATCCTTGAATCCGGACATGAACTTGGATTTCATGGATTTAACCATCAGTCTCTCACTACAAAAAAAACAGCCCTGGGAAGCCACTCCCTCGCGTGGTCCGTTAAAAACATGTATCTCTCTCTTATAGAAGCAAAAAAAGCGTGGATAAAACTGTTTGGAAAACACAATCTTCCAACATCCTATGTAGCACCTCATAATGTAATAGACAAACATGGAATCATTACTCTCAAAAAAACATTCCCGTCAATAAACACCATTGGCACGCTTTATAATAAGGGAGAATACGAGACAGATACAGACTTTGGTAATAATAAATACAATGAACAGGCATTTAATATTCCAAGAACATCATCAGGCTTCGGTTTTGCAAAAACATCTCGCTTGAACCTTCTGTTTTCTCTTTCACATTTTGGAGTTGTAAGCCATTTTCTACACCCCGATGACTATATTGACAGACACAGATCATACGGGTACAAAGGGTGGGGATATCTTAAAAAACGTTTTATTCACATGATTAAAACATTAAAACACAATTACCCATGGCTTGAATATTTTCAGGTTAGAGACGCCCGCAACCATTTTAAAAGATACCTTGACAAGGGTGTTCTTATAAAAAGAAAAGGCAATGTAATCAATATTGAAATATCCCAAAGCCCCTATGAACGGCCCTTCTTTTTCCGGATTAAGTTTAACAATAAAAGGTTTCGTTATGCTAAAGGCTGCCAAGTAGTTTTCAGGTACCCAGGTAATAGAGACATTATATTCAAAACAAAAAAAACGAGCTGCAAAATATACCTCAGATAACTGGATCTGAAATTGAATATAGGAAAAATTATACACTCCAACCTAACCCCCTACCCCTTCCCTGGCAGGGATAGGGTTAGGTTGAAACAATCTTAAACAAACTCAAAGCTTTTTGGTATACCGGCCAAATGTATTATATTTAATGGGAGAATTTTAAACACAAACTAAGGTATTAATATGGAAAAACTGAATTTAATCTATTGCGGCAATCCTATACTTGCGAAACCTTCAGAAGAAATTACCGTAATTGATAATGAAATAAAAGAACTTGCTCTGGAAATGCATAAAACAATGCGAAAAGAAGGCGGAATTGGTCTTGCCGCTCCGCAGATTGGAATAAACAAGAGATTATGTGTAATAGAATGCCCTGAAAATAAAAAATCTTACACACTCACTCTGATAAATCCACAGATTAAAAGCTTTTTTGGAGAAAAGGTCCCATTTGAAGAAGGATGCTTATCTGTTCCAGGCATTACCGCCAGGGTAATCAGACCTTCGGGAATCATACTAAACGCGCTTGATATAAACGGAGAAAATATAACAATTAATACTGACGGTCTTCTTGCTCGAGTCATTCAGCATGAAGTTGACCACCTTGACGGAATCCTTTTTACCGAACAACTGGAAAAAGAAGAATACTTTATGGTTGAACGACGCTTAAAAAAACTGATTAAAAAAACAAAAAAAGAATTAAATATTCTTACAGGGAGAAAAGCAAACTGATGAACATATTGTTTTTTGGTTCTCCACACTATACCGTCAGCTATCTTGACCTTCTTGAAAAAAAACATAAAATTGCAGGTGTTGTGACAAATACAACAAAAAACACAGGCAGAGACCGGCACGAAATAATACCTCCTCCCGGACAATGGGCCATTGACAGAAATATCCCTTTGTTTCAACCTGCTGATCTAAAAGACAAAAATCTGTATAATAAGCTCTCCTCTTTAAAAGCCGATCTTGGATTTGTCGTCGCGTATGGAAAAATAATTCCTGAGTCTGTTTTTTCACTTCCGTCAATGGGGTGCATCAATATACACTTTTCACTGCTTCCAAAATGCAGAGGAGCTTCTCCGATAGAAAATACCATTCTCTGCGGAGATAAGACAAGCGGAGTATCAGTCCAAAAAATAACAAAAAAACTCGATGCCGGAGCTATCCTTACCAAAAAGAGCATTGAGATTGACCCTGATGATCATTTCCCGGAGGTGTTTAAAAAACTCCAGCACTGCGGTCTGGAACTCAGTGAAGAAGCCCTTAATCTCCTTGAATCAGGAAAGGCAGTATTCATTCCTCAGGAAGAATCAGTAAATGACTTGTGTCATAAGATTACAAGTTCTCAAAGATATATAAACTGG
>JAGLSM010000120.1 GCA_023135745.1 Spirochaetota bacterium
TCTGATTATTTTATAGATATATAAATTTTGACTACGGCGCTTTTTAGGTCAGCAGTTGCTTCATATTCCTCAAAGTCTGCTGTATAACGAGCTTTTTCTTTATTCTTTTTCATCCAGATATTATAAATATGCTCCCAGCCTTTTTTACACATTTCGATCATCGGGCCCTTTTTGGTGGTAAACATGGCATATTTTGAAGCAGGAAACGTCCTTGCAACCAGTCCTTTTGACAGATCATTTGTTTTCGTTACAAAGCAACCCACCAGGGTGGTGAAGGTTCCTTTTTTCATATCATAGTCTGTATATAACCCGTACACCTTATCATTAGCCTTATGCTTGATTTGAGGCATATACCCGTTTTTAAAGAACCGCTGCCACATAGGTCCTATTTTTGTTTTCATTGTCTGCTTATTCATTTTTTCACTTAATCCGACAAAAATGATCCGGTCCAGTTCTTTGACTTGCGGTCCGGATACGATTTTTTCCTTCTTATCACATCCCATAAAAGAAACTAATGAGATTCCCACTAAAAAGCTTAGTATGTAAAATTTCATATTTTACCTCCATTTTTTTTGTGAGATAAATGTAGCATTTATATGTGACAACCCTATGTCAACAGACTTTTAAAAGTTTGTTAATATGTTAAAAAATTATCTTTTACGGTATTGACTTTCTGAGATAAATTTAACTCACAATTATTTATCAGTAAGTGTTTTATTTTTGGGATTTACTTTTTTTGTATATTGCTCATGCAGCTTATTGCTTAGTTTAAATACATACTGAATCAATTTTTCAGGTGCTATAATATCTGCTTTCTCACCGAGTCCTAACAGCCATTTAGCGAAATACTCATAGGAATTAATATAAAAACTGCATTCGATCCAGGAGTCTATCTTTTTTTCCTCTAGAAATCCGTATAAGTATTTATATTTATTAAGATACGATTCAAGACTTTTGTCAAATCGTATTGTAACCTTGTATAGCTGTTGGCTGCTCATGAGTTTTTTTATCAGGTCCCGTAGTGTTCCCTGATGTTTTTCTGAAAATATGGTTTTTGTGAGTTCTATACTGCTGATTCTATCAATACGGAAATCTCTGTAATCTTCCCGTAAACGGCAATACGCTATTAAGTGCCAGTGATTAGCGTAATAACAAATACCTATAGGTTCCACATTACGGGGTATTGCTTTTTTATCATTCATTCCCTGATAGGTAATTCTTATAACTTTTTTCTTGCCAAGACAATCCTGTATCTGGCTTAAAAAGCTCGATTCTTCTATATTAAGAATATTTTCCATTGGTTGAAATACTTCAATCTGGTTCTCAAGCCGTGTGAGATGATCTTTATCAGCGCTTGCTAAAACAGAGCGGATTTTATACATGGCGGAAGTGTATTGCTTTGACAATGTTTTGTCTGAAAATTTCTGCATCAGTTTTTCGGCCATTATCATGGAGTTTGCTTCTTCTTTGGTAAACATGATTGGCGGTAAATTATAGCCTGAAACCAGAAAGTAGCCCACCCCTGCTTCCGCACCGATAGGTACTCCGGCTTCTTCAAGTGCGCGAATGTCCCGGTATACAGTACGCAAACTAATGGAGAAACGATCAGCAATTTCTTTTGCTTTAGTCACGTGCTTAGATTGAAGCTGAATTAATATGGCAGTGAGGCGATCAATCCTGTTCATGTATATGAGTATACACAGTTGATGATAAAATATGAAGTACAATAAATAGCAGGAATTGTTATAATCTTCCTTCCATAAAATTGGTATTTCTGATTCGAATCTCTGTAATAGGTATTACATACATTTTAAGTAAAATCCATCAATTTAAGTATTGACAAGGTTAAGTGAAGCTTTAATAATTATTTTTGTTATGATTCAATGGCGTGGACAAAATCATATTAAATAAAGAATCAGATAATTAATAAGGAGAAAAAAATGAAAATTGGATTTGTAGGATTAGGTAAAATGGGACTGAATATGGTTAGAAGACTGTGTCAGGATAATCATGATATAGTTGCATTTGATATAAATGCTGAGGCTCGTGCTGAAGCAGAAAAAACCGGAGCTGTTTCCGCGTCAACATTGGAAGAACTTGTATCAAAACTTGAAGGGCAAAAGATTGTCTGGGTTATGGTACCTTCAGGAAAAATCACGGAAGATACTGTTAATACTGTCGGTGATCTGCTTAGTGAAAATGATATTATAATTGACGGTGGTAATTCCAACTATAAGGACACAATAAGACGGGGCGAAGCTTTAAAAGAAAAAGGGATATACTACCTTGATGCCGGAACAAGCGGCGGTATTTGGGGTTTAAAAGTTGGTTATTGTCTAATGATAGGTGGTGAAGACGAAGCATTTAAAGCAGTTGAACCCGGATTCAAAACACTTGCTCCTGAAAACGGATATCTGTATGTCGGTCCTTCAGGATCCGGGCATTTTGTTAAAATGGTTCACAACGGAATTGAATATGCCATGCTTCAGTCATACGCGGAAGGTTTTGAAATACTCAATGCCAAAAAGGATTTTAAGCTTGATCTTCATAAGATTTCCAATCTCTGGAATCAGGGCAGTGTTGTCAGGTCATGGTTATTGGAATTGGCAGAGAGTGCTTTTAAAAATGATCCCAAACTTGATGGAATCAAGGGTTATGTCGAGGATTCAGGAGAGGGCAGATGGACTGTTGAAACTGCTATTGAACTTTCTGTTCCGGCTCCGACTATCTCTCTTTCCCTGTTTGAGAGGTTCCGTTCACGTCAGGAAGACTCTTTTGGGAATAAGGTTATTGCGGCTCTTCGTAATGAGTTTGGTGGTCATAGTGTGGTTAAGAAGTGATAAGGTATTTTAATTCTGTTTATATGAAACGAGCCTGGTAAGCTGAGTTATTAATCTACCAGCATTTCCTTGATTATTGATTTAATTTCTCTTGTTTTTTTTTGCTGAAGCTTTCCGAGCTTTTTTATCATTCTTTTTTTGTCAATTGCTCTTATTTGATCAAGTACAATCCAACCGTCTTTATTCTCAAATCTGACTCTGAGTCTTGTCGGGTAATCGTGCGATTTTGTTGTCATTGGAGCAATTATTATTGTTGATATGTTGTTATTCATCTCATTTGGAGAAATAACGATAAAGGGGCGCTTTTTTTTAATTTCATGATCAATGGTAGGATCCAGGTTTACTAAAAATATATCGTATTGCTTAACTACCATTCCCAGTCTTCTTCCTCGATTACAATATTGTCATTCACAATCAGTCTATCGTCTGAGTTCTTTTTCATTTTTTTGAATTCAGCATTCCATCCGGATCTTGTTTTATTTTTAAGTGGTTTTATTATTATTGTTTTATTTTTTACTTCCAGATTGATACGTGACTCTATATTGCATTGCTTGATGATTTCTTTCGGCAGTCTAATGCCTCTTGAATTTCCAATTTTCACTATATCTATCAGCATAATACACCTCTAATGCAATTTTGATGTATTTACATAAAATTTCAAATGTTTTTTAATCATTTTTACTATCTTTGCAGGGAGTGTTGTTTACTGATTCTTTTCCGTAGAATCAGAATAGCTTTTTGTATGCTATCCACCTGTTTATTTGCAGGTGAAGATTTCATGTACAATTCCCAATGAGAGATGGTTTTTTTAAGATCTCCCTGACGGAAGTATGCAAGCCCCATGTCCAGATGCGCATTGACCAAACCGGGATCTGCCTTTAGAGCGAGGGCAAAGTTATCAACTGCTTTTTTGTATTTTTTTAAGTAGAAAAAGGTGAGTCCGATATTGAAATAATAATGAGCCGGCTTGTCTGTATTCAGCAGCCCTTTTTTATAAAAAGAGAGGGCCTGGGAAGGCTGCCGGAGGTGATTATAGATATTAGCAAGGTAAAAACAGGTTGTGCTCAGCTTAGGTTTTTCCCGGTGGGCACGCAGTAACAATGGTAATGCTTTGACAAACTTTTGATTATAATATTTTTTTTCTCCCTGAATAAATGATTGAGGTCTGTGTACACGTACCGCGCATGAAATTACAAAAATTATTATTATAGAAATAAGAGTCGTTAACTGTTTATACATTGTGTCCTCTTTAGTTATATAAATCGGCAAAACACTTCCTTAACAGTACTGCACAGCTGAGTTTTTTCAATAAATGATTTAATAAAGATGAATTTTCTTTAATAAATTTTAATTATACAATATAATAAAGAAAAAAATCAGGGTGGTCTATTATGAAATTTGGTGAACGCTATGAAAATATTTTTGTTGCAGGGCTTATTCTTTCTTTTTTCCTGCCATGGATAAGTTTTGGCGGATTTTTCTCCATAAATGGTCTCGATATGCCAACGATGCTTAGCGGTCTGGGTAAGATAGCTAAAGGTTTTTCAGGTAAGGAAAACGCAGATACAGCAGGTACCGGGATTTTTTATATTTTTTATCTGATACCAATCCTCAGCATTTCTTATTTGGTTTTAACTTTAAAAAAGAATAAAAATATAAAAGCCATTTCAATAATTACCGGGCTTATACCTATCCTGGGATTGATTTATGCTTTAATTAATTACGGCAGTAAGGTAATTCATCTTTTATCTATTGGCGGTTATTTAACCATCCTTTGCGGGATCGGAATGCTCCTGGCTGCATTTGGAGTGATAAAACCAAAAATTAAACAGAGTGAAAAAAGCGAGTAGAGTCTTATTATACTGTTGTGTTTTCCAATTCCCTGTCAAGTTCGGCTGACAATTTAGCGGCACTGCTGTGGCCTTGTTTCGCGTATTCAGTACAAGCCTTTTTGATCATAATAATTTGATTAAACCCTAATCCTTTTAAGTCGAATTCATTAGGCTGCTGTCCTTTAGTGATGGTCATAGTTACTCCTGTTCTTTAAAGTAAGTTTTACATATTTTCAGTGTTAAGTAAAGGCTCAAGCAGATACTCAAGCCCGTTAATTCTGATCTGATACATTAGTGCCATCATTTGTCCAAGTTCACCTTCGGGAAAACCTTTATCAGCAAACCACAAGAGATAATCTTCCGGAATATCAATTATGAGCCGGTCCCGGTATTTGCCGAAGGGCATTTTTGCCTTGATTAATTTGAGTAAGACTGATGGGTCTGATAGCATGTCTGTCATTTTGTTTTCCTGTCAGGAAATATAGTCTAATATTGAGCGTGCGGGGAATTTTTGTTTCTTTGGGGGATGGCAGGTGTATCCTGTTTATGGATAGAACGCGGATTTGACTGATTGAAACAGATTTTCGCGGATTTGTTTTTAGGGTTTTTAAATGAAACACAAACGAATAAGTGCCCCTTCCCTGCGATAGCGAATAAGGGAAGGGATCGGGTTAGGTTGAAATAATAAATGGAACTTTTGAAACTGATTTTTTTCAGGACATGCAAGATTTTTGTCTCTCGCAAAGACACAAGGCACAAAGTTCTTAAGTGAGCATTTGTCGAAGTATTTACGGGGGTTGGTTTTTGGGTTGCGTAACCGGATGAGAGAATTAGACACGGATTTACAGGATTGAAAATGGATTTTGTTGATTAAAAAACAGAGCTGAGGAATCTTATAACAGAAAACTATTCCTCCATGAAATAATCAGAATCAATATTGTATAGTTTATAGTTCTGTTTTAATGTAATACCTAATTCATTTTCAATCATATATTCTGCAAGTTTTTTCCCATCTATTAAAATTACTGCAGTATCTAGGTTTCTAATATATTCAAATGCTTCTTTAGAAAATGTGGAAGTTGTAATAAAAATACCCTTTTTTGCTCGTTTCCCTTGAAGTGCGCCAACAAATTTTTGAATTTCTGGTCTTCCAATATTGTTTTCCCATTTTTTTGCTTGGATATAGATTTTATCTAATCCGAGTTTGTCTTCTTTTATAATACCATCAATACCTTCATCAGAACCTTTTGGTGTTACTTCACTATTTTCAACTTCAGAGCCGCCATATCCCATTTTAATAAGTAAATCCAATACTAATTTTTCAAAAAAATATGGGGAACCTTCTTTAATTTGATTCAGTAATTGTAGTAATAACTCATTTTTAATTTGTTTAAAACCAATTTCCATTAGTTCGTCGGGGGTTTTTTCTGTAATTTGGTTATTTTCTTCAATTGTTTCATCTTTTTCCGGATTTCTATTTTTTGAAAAATTATCGAATTGTTTTAAAAAAGAAATAGTTACTTTTTCTGGTGGATGAGATAGAACAGTTTTACCTTCATTAGTAAGCTTATAGGAACCCCGTTTTGGTGAAGAAACTAAATCTGCCATTTTCAAATAAGCAATTGCCCAAGCAACCCGATTATAATACAAAAATTGTGTGCCTGACGGGATTTTTTCTTTTTGTTCTTTTTCTGTAATGTTAAAGTTATTTATCATATCCTTACGAAGTTGCTTGTTTGATTTAATTTCATCATTTTTAAACGATTGAAGTAGTGGTAACATAATTGATTGAAAATCAGGTATCATAATATCTCCATTTCAGGTTTTATTTAAGAGTTCTGCTCAGTTGCTCTATTCGTTATGATATTTCAAGTATAGTAGAGGCATTTGATTTTGTCAGTATATTTTTTTCATATTCAATTCCTAAAAACTTTGCGTCTTTGGTACGCCAGGCTAAGTCTGGTAA
>JAGLSM010000121.1 GCA_023135745.1 Spirochaetota bacterium
CCCTGAAAAGTCGAATAATGAGGAAAACGCGTGACTTGTATAGATTAGTAATCCGACCTGCAGATAAGGTTTAAAAGTTTGTGTACTTTCAAGTTTTAATAAACCATACAGGGCTGATATTATAAAAATATTGCCGAATATCGAATATCTGAAACTAAAGGAAGCAAGGTTTACCATTAAAGGAAGGAAATCTCTGCCGGGAATTTTTGATAGATGGAAAATCATTATCCCCAGTATAAATACAGTGAAAAATTTAGCGGATTGTCTTATCTGTACTTCTTTTTCAAAGAATTTAAACTCTTCAATTTTTTTTAATACTTCGGTTTCTTTTATTAATTGTTTTTTCAATTGTGTTTCCAATTATTTTTTTATTGATTTTTCAGATATAATTTTTGTTATTACATCTGAAAAATCTTCAATTTTAAACGGTTTTGTTATGATTCCGTTAAATCCGAACTTCTTATAGTCAGATATTATAGGGCTGTTTGAGTAAGCACTGAAAACAATTGCTTTTGCGTTTGAATCCATTTTTCGGATCCATTTAATTGTTTCTTCACCGCCCATCCCTCCGGGAATTGACAGGTCAATTATAACCAGAATATAGGGGTTTTTCTGTTTTAAGGCATTTTTGTACAATTCAATAGCTGCATTGCCGTTTGAAACACAATTTATTTCATATCCGATAGACTCAAGAAGTAATTTAACGGTATTTCTTACTATATGGTCATCATCCATTAATAATATTCGTCCGCATCCATGGTTTATTTTTTTTGATTTTACATGTTTTAATGAAACATTTTCCTTTTCTGCCGGCAGAAAGATTGTGAACACAGCTCCGTGTCCAGGTTCTGACTCTACACTAATATGCCCTTTATGTTTTTTAATTATGGAATATGAAGTGGCAAGACCAAGCCCGGAGCCGGTACTTTTGGTAGTGAAATACGGGTCAAATATTTTTTGAATGTTTTGTGAGTCAATTCCGGTTCCCTGGTCTTTAAATGTGATTTTTATATATGGTCCTGGTTCAAGTGGCGGAGAAAAAATATCAGATTTTGAATTATTGTTGACACAGGTGAAATTTTCCGCGTTTACATTTATTTTGCCTCCATTTTCCATCGCGTGTTTCGCGTTGATTGACAGGTTGCTTATTACCTGGTATATTTGTCCCTTGTCAATGTTTACCAGCCACAAATCTTTCGGGATAGATAAAGAATAAGTAATATTAGATCCGCTTAGGCTGAATCTCATTGTCTCATCAAGCAATTCATTAATTACCGTGATTTCTTTAACAGGATTTCCTCCTTTTGAGAAAGTTAAAAGACGTTTAGTCAGTTTACTTGCTCTAAAAGCCGCGTCTTTTGCTTCATCAAGCCGCAGTATTGTGTTTTCGTTGATATTATCTTCCATGATCGCAAGCTGGAGGTTTCCGATTATTCCTGTTAAAATATTATTGAAGTCGTGCGCGATTCCTCCGGCAAGCAGAGCGATTGATTCCAGTTTATGTGCTTTAAGGCTTTCTTTTTCCAGTTTCTCCTGCTCTCCTATGTCCCGGAATACAATAACTGTATTGATTGTGTTCCCGACTGAATTTACCCAGCTGCAGGAAATTTTATGCTTTGTGCCTGATTTTGATGTTATATAAGTATGAAATTCAGGGTCCTTCGGCGGTTTGATTAAATTTATTGGATCAGATTTCTTTATTAGTTTGTAGAGCATGATATCTCTTGAATTGAATACTTCTTCTATGTCTTTACCAATGGCTTCATTTTCATACCAGCCTGTTAATTCCTTGGCTTTTTCGTTTATTAAAATTATCTCATTATCAGAGTTTATTGTTATAACGCCGTCAGTTATGTTTTTAAGTGTTAAGCTAAGGAGTTCTTTTTCGGAAGCTAACTCAGCAGTACGTTTAATTACCTGTTTTTCAAGACGCTGATTGAGGAATTGAACTGAGTTTTCAGCTAATTTTTTTGAGCATCTTGCTGAAAGAATTTTTGTAATCTCTTTAATTAAATTTATTTCTCTTTTTTCCCACCATCTTTCACGCCGGCATTCCGCGAAAAGAAAACAGCCTTCCGGGTAATTAATGCCGCCATATGGCAGCGCTATAAATGATTTTATGTTTCTGCTGCTTATTATCTCATTTATGGTATTATCTTCAAATGACGGCGAACCGCTATTGAAAACCATATTTTCTGTGCCAAATAATGAATAATTATCATTTATTTTTATATCAGGCTGGTGTTCTATTTTTATTCCGGGAGCATGCCAGTCTGTTTCAAATTTTAAAATATGATTGTCTTTATCTATTATAATATAAACTGCCAAACTCAGGTCAAGGGCAGATCCTATGAGCTGAAAAATTTTTTTTATAATTCTCTTTTCTGAGGATAGATCATCAAGGCCGATTTTCCATAGTTCAACTCTTGTATTGTCCAGCTGTTTTTGTTCCTGTATTTCTTTACGTGCTTCAATAAGGTTGTCCATCATCAGGTCAATACCGCAGAAGAGATCGGAAAACTCATCGTCTTCCAATTTATTAGTATTCAGACGGTGAGAAAAATCTCCTACCGAAATATTGGCGATTATTTCAACAATTTCCGAAAGTTTTTTATTTACAAATTTTCTGTATTTTTCACAATCATGTTCAGACATTATATACCCATAAGGTTAATCTAAAGAAGGAAAATCTTTAGCGTATTTTTTTATCCATTCAACGGCGGCGTCTTCTGTTGTAAGGTGCCGCCCTTCATTCTGCAATACTTCCTTTTTATAATGTTCTATATAACAGATCTGCTCGACCATTCTTGCCCTGAATTCGTTATTTAAGCTTGTAAATTCTACACCGATATCAAAATGATTATCCCCTGGAGCACACCATACAACAATGCCTTCAGTAGTAAAGACCGGTTTAACAATAGGTATCTGAATAGCTATCAATGTTCCAATAGGTATTTCTATATTTGATCTGAATGAGATCCCGCCTTCGCTTATATTGTTAAGATATTCATGTTTGGTATCTACGATATCTCCAAGATAGTATTTGATCGGGATATCTACAGGATGTCTGATAAAGTTTCTCATATTCATTCCTTTTTGGCTCAGATTATTATACGATGTTTTATAAGAAAATTCATAGAAATTTCTGTAATTATTTTTTTATTTTCCACTGTTCTATAATTCAATCAGGGATAGGATAATTGTTGGTGTTATTGAGGATAGGATAGAACGCGGATTTGACTGATCGAACGGATTCTCGCGGATTTTGTTTTATAGAAGAGGGGAATTCCTGGCGGAATTGCTGCCTCCTTTTATTTTTTTAGGTGATAACTATCTTGGTTATAGGGGTAGAATATGAAAAAAAGATCCGCGTCGATCTGCCGCATCCGCAAAATCTGTGTTCTATACTTTAATAAGGCTGCCGGGAATGTAAAAAAATCTTGTTTGCTTCGTCTGTATGCTATACAATACGGTATTCGTCAGTAGGTAAAAATATATCTTCATTGTCAGTCTGTATGTTTAAATTTTAATTTTAAACTTCTACACTCCGGGTGTCGAAGATAAGAATAAGGGTAGCTTTTTTAAATTTTAATTAAAGTAATTAAAATCTTAAGCAAGGAGGTCGATGTGAATATTGACAACGATGTTGCCGCAGATCCGGATATTGAAGCTGAAAGACTCGAAAGAAGGGATTTTCCCCGCCTTATTAATGAAAAAATTAAAGTAAGCATATTTATCAGTGAAAAAAATGTGCAGTTGTTTGATGTAAAACTCCTCAATGTAAGCCGTGACGGTCTCTTGATTAATTGCAAGGCCGCTCTTCCCATTTCAAAAAAAGTTTCACTTACCTTTATGTTGTCAGGAAATAACCTGAGGGCAAAGGGCAGGGTACTATGGGGTTATGAACAGGGAGAGAATCAGTATAGCTATGGTATCAATATCAGCAAATGGAGTGATGACAGGGAAAAGGACACTTTTAATAAATTTGTAGATGAACTCCAGTTTCAGGCTTTTGTAAGTGACAGGAGGGAAATAAGTAGAAGAAAAAAGACAGGAAAAACACATTCCCGGGATAAGAGAGGTTCGGACAGAAGGTCTTCAAAAAAGATTTTTTTAAAATGTGTGAGATATAACCGGTTTAAAAACTTAGAGAAAAATAAGAATTATCATTATTTTAAAGAACAACAGTCAGGATCAAAAAACAGAATCATATTAAACGGTAAGTCAATGATTAACCTGGCTTCAAATAATTACCTGGGATTATCGGACCACCCTGTGTTAAAAGAGGCTGCTATAAAGGCAATTGAGAAATACGGCCTTGGATCAGGAGGATCTCGTATATTATGTGGAACTATGGATTTGCATAATGAGCTGGAAAGGAAGCTTGCTGATTTTATAGGAGGTGAGGATGCAATTGTCTACAGCACAGGATATAGTACCAACGTAGGGTTGCTGAGTGCCCTGTTAAACAAAAATGATATTGCGTTAGCTGATGAAACCTGTCATGCAAGTATCTTTGACGGATTGTTATTGTCAGGGACAAATATAGTACCGTATAAGCATAACAGTATTAAATCACTGGAACGCAGACTCAATGCCATAAAGGATGACCGTTCAATATTGATAATCACTGAAGGCATATTCAGCATGGAGGGAGATCTGTCAAATCTAAATGAAATCTATGCTGTTGCGAAAAAATACAACACGGCTCTTATGGTTGATGACGCTCATGCTACATGTGTTTTAGGAGAAACCGGAGCAGGTTCTGCGGAGCATTTCAATTTAAAGGGCAAGATAGATATAACGGTTGGGACC
Organism: Spirochaetota bacterium; assembly: GCA_023135745.1. GTDB lineage: Bacteria > Spirochaetota > JAGLSM01 > JAGLSM01 > JAGLSM01 > JAGLSM01. The sequence continues at coordinate 4,816 of JAGLSM010000121.1, forward strand.
TTGAGCAAGGCTTTTGGGGTTGTTGGCGGATTTGTTGTAGGCAATAGTAATCTTATTCATTTTTTAAAACACACAAGTAAGGCATTTTTATTTACAACGAGTCTTCCGCTTCCAGTAACTGCTTCTTTAATTGCTGCGGTTGATCTTGTGAAAAACGATAAAACATTACGAACCAATTTATGGAAGAATGTTAATACTGTTGCAAATGGACTCAAGGAGATGGGTTTTAACCTTGGTAAATCAGCATCGCCAATTACTACTGTAATATTAGGAGATCAAATCCACACTTTTAAAATGACTGAAATGCTTGAGAAAGATGGTATTTTTGTTAGCGCGGTTATTTATCCGGCTGTTAAGATAAATCAAACGTTAATTAGAGTAAGTGTAATGGCTACACATACCGAGGATGATATCAGGTATTTTCTGGATAGGATTAAAAAAGCAGGAAAAAAATTAAAACTAATATAGGTGACATATGAACTGGTATATAGCGAGCTCAATGATAGCATTTGTATTCAGCATAAGTCTCGGATTTTTTGTATATATAAAAAATCCGAGAAATCTTGTAAATAGGGCTTTTTTCCTGTTTAATATCGCTGTTTCAATATGGAATTCCGCTGAGGTAGTTACCTTTTTGGTAAACGATGTGGCATTTGCTTATAGATGGGTCCAGTTTTCATATTTTGGTGCCATATTTATTGTTCCATTTTTTGCTCGACTGATATTTCTTATTGCAGAGATTCATGAACAGAAAAAGATCATAAGATTTACAAGATTCTTATTTATATCCGCTATTTTATTGTCCATTGCAGCGACAACTCCCTATTTTATAAAATATATTAAAATTGATCCATATTATGAGGAGGCAGGGCCCTTATATATACTTTTTGCTCTTTATTTTATTATTGGAACCTGGTACAGTCTTTTCCAGTTATTTAAGGTTTATAAAAAAGCAAAAACACCGTATAAAAAAACTCAATATAGATACTTGTTTATTAGCTTGGTTATAGCAATTGCAGGTGCTATTTCATTTTTTATTACATTGATTGATCCGTCTATTCTATCGATCCACTTTTTCATAGAGATTGCTTATCTTTCGATTTTTGCCTACGCCATTCTCAGGTATCATCTTCTGGATATAAGCATTGTAATAAAGAGAAGCACCATTTATACCATTATGATATTTTTTGTTACTTCCATTTATTTAACCGTGATTTTCCTGTTTGAAAACATCTTGTCAAAGCGTCTTGGTTCGCAGACTGTAATTCCAAGGATTATAGTATCCGTTATACTTGCCTCAACATTTTTACCTATCAGGGATTTTTTGGAAAAAATTATAGACAGGATACTGTTCCGTACAAAGTATGATTATACGGAAGCTTTGCATAAATTCTCGGAAAAGCTTGTAACGATTCTGGATATGAGAGAGCTTATGAATGAGATTATACATACTATCAGCAGAACATTGAGTGTTAAGTACATGGTTCTTTTTGTTCATAATTTTAAAAGCAGGACCTTTGAAGCAAAGGCCAGTCTCGGATTTGAAGAAGATATCAGGGATCAAACTATCTTATCGAGACATAGCTTGATTCACCTGATAAGAAAAGACAGCAAGGGCGCGATAAGGAGCAAGCTCGAAGAGGAATTCAAATATGATAAATTAAAAAGAGACGATGGCGGTATTGTTGAAAAAATGAAAGAATATAACGCGGAACTATGTATTCCTCTGAAGTTCAGCGACAGAATAATAGGGATATTGACTCTAAGCGACAAAAAAAGCGGACAGTTTTATTCAGCTCAGGATTTGAATCTTCT
>JAGLSM010000122.1 GCA_023135745.1 Spirochaetota bacterium
ATATTGGGATCATCCGCGGTTACAATAACCATCCCGCCCTTGATACCGGTATACACTGATGTGAACAGAGGATCAGCTGCCACATTTACTCCAACGTGTTTCATTGTAACCAGCGTTCTGGCCCCGGCATACGCAGCGCCTAAACCGACTTCAATAGCAACTTTTTCGTTAACAGACCACTCAGTATATACACCCTCGTAAAGGCAAAAATTCTCCAGGATCTCGGTAGAAGGGGTTCCGGGATATCCGACTCCAACAGTACAACCGGCTTCAAAAGCTCCCAAAGCTATAGCTTCATTACCGGATAAAATACGTTTTGCCATAAGTCTGTCCTTAGTTATAATTTAGTATTTTTCCGAGTTTTATCATGGGCAGGAACTGGCAGCATATGCTGAAAAGATCCTGATTTCCCGGTTTTTATTTTTTATTATTTAAATTACGCAGTGTTCTTGGTTCAACAAAGGAAATTTTTACTTCAATACCAAGCTCATCCTGCAGGCGCCTTGTGATATTGTTTTTCATTTCAAGCATTTTTTTTACTTCATCAAACAGGATTTCCTTCGAAACTTCAACCTGAATTTCCAGTTCTTCACTGCCGCCTTCTTTTTTATTGAGAATACGATAATGCGGCTTAATGTTTTCTGCCTTCAATAATACTTCTTCAATCTGGGAAGGCATAATCTTAATACCCTTGAATATTAGCACATTATCGGTGCGTCCGGTAACCCTGCTCATTCTGGTAAGCGTACGGCCGCAGGAACATGTACCGGGGAGCAAAGAGGCCAGGTCTCCGGTACGGTAACGTATTAGTGGGCAGCCTTCCTTAAAAAGGTTGGTAATAACCAATTCACCGGTTTCGCCAGGCCCAAGAGATTTCCCTGTCTTTGGATCAATAACTTCAACCAGAAATTGGTCTTCATTAATGTGTAATCCGTTTTTCTGTTCACATTCTCCGGAAATGCCGGGTCCCATAATTTCACTGAGTCCATAATTATCATAAGCCTGAATATGCAGTTTATCTTCAATCTGATGGCGGAGTTCTTCACTCCATGGTTCCGCACCAAATAAGCCGACTTTAAGATGGAGTTCTTCCGGATGCAGTCCCATTTCCGCCATATAGGAAGCCAGAGTTATAGCATATCCCGGAGTACTGATAAGAACGGAAGTTTTATAGTCCTTCATTATGTAAAGCTGTTTTTCAATATTTGTATCAGATGATGATGGAATAACACCGGCACCGATTTTTTCAGCTCCCCCGTGAAAGCCAAATCCTCCGGTAAATAGGCTATAGTCCAAAGCAATCTGTACAAAGTCGTTATCGGTAACCCCCACCGAGCAAAGAAGCCGGGCAACAATTTCCGACCAATGATTAAGATCATTCTTTGTGTATCCAACAACAATAGGTTTGCCGGTTGTGCCTGAAGAAGAATGGATACGGACAATGTCCCGCAATGGCACAGCAAACATATCATAAGGGTAACTTTGTCTTAAGTCTTCTTTGACGGTAAATGGAATGTGTTTTATATCCTCGACACCTTGTATTTTTTCTATGTCGATTTTACATTCATCAAATTTATTTTTGTAAAAAGCTACATTACGATAGACTCGATTCAAAGTACTCTGAAGCCGTTCTGTCTGCAGCTGCTGGATATCTTCCCGCGTCATGGTTTCATATTTGCTATTAAATATCATGTGGTAACTCCTGCTCTCTATATTTACTCTTTATAGTTACTCATCTATACTTTTATAATCTTTTCCGAGATAGGCCCGCTGGACATCATTATTATTTAAAAGGTCATCCGCGCTGCCTTCCAGCACAATTTGTCCGGTCTCCATAACATAACCACGATCAGCAATACCAAGCGCGGCTTTAGCGTTTTGTTCAATTAATAAAATGGTGTTGCCGTTTTCTCTGAGTTTCTGAATTGTCGCAAAAATGTCTTTGACGATCAAGGGAGCAAGTCCAATGGATGGTTCATCCAGGAGAATGAGTTTTGGATCAGACATAAGTGCCCGGCCAATTGCAAGCATCTGCTGTTCCCCACCTGAGAGAGTTCCGGCAAGCTGTGTTCCGCGTTCATTGAGAATAGGAAACAGGGAATAAATATAATCCAGCGCTTCCTGCTGCTGCTCTTTAGATCTATGATGGATTTTAGTATACCCGCCCAGTATCAGGTTTTCCTTAACTGATAAGGTGTTAAACACATGTCTTCCTTCCGGGATGAGAGTGCAGCCTTTTTTCACTATTTTTTCCGGTGAAATATTTTCAATGTTTTCATTATTGAATACAATGGATCCGCTGCGGGCATCAATAAGGGCAACAAGCGTTTCAAGCAGGGTTGTTTTACCCGCTCCGTTTGCTCCGATAATGGTGACAATTTCACCCGGAGAAATGTGCAGGGAAATGCTTTTTAATACTTTTAATTTGCCGTAACCGGCTTGCAGGCTGCGGACTTTAAGCATCATCGTCTCCCAGATATACCTTAATAACTTCTTTATCACGCTGAATGGTTTTTGGATCACCTTCCGCGATTTTTACTCCGTAACTGAGAACCATAACCGTATCCGAAATGTCCATGATCAGTGACATATCGTGTTCTATAATGAGGATTGTTATCCCCTGATCCCGTATTTTGCTGATTGTTTTTGCAATATCCTCGGTTTCCTGAATATTGAGACCGGCGGCAGGTTCATCCAGTAGAAGAATCTCCGGCTCCATAGCCAGGCTGCGTGCAAATTCAACGATACGCTGTTTTCCAAAGGGCAGACCGGAAGCTTCCAAATGGGATAAATTTCCGATACCAAGCATGGAAATTATAGCTTCCGCTTTTTCTTTAGTGACTTTTTCTTCATGTCTCGCTCTGGGCAGAGGCATTATAGCATTTAAAAAACCGGCGCGGCTTCGTATATGCCGGCCCACCATAACATTTTCCAGAACAGTCATATTCCCGAACAGCTTGATATTCTGGAAAGTACGGGACAAGCCCTTTCGTGCTATTTTATACGGCGGACTATTCTGAATGGTCTCTTTTTTATAGAGGATACTTCCTGAATCCGTTTTGAGACTGCCGGATATAAGATTAAACAGAGTCGTTTTACCCGCTCCGTTAGGCCCAATAATAGCCTTGATATGGTTTTGTTTTACAGAAAAACTTACATTATCAACGGCACGGAGTCCTCCAAAAGATTTACAGAGATCACGCACTTCCAGTATATTCATGCTTTATTTACTTTCTCTGATTTTTTTTTAAACAAATCTTTAAAAAACTCTTTCATCCTTGTAAAATTCTCTACCTTTAAAATTCCGTCAGGAAAAACCAGAATGAAAAGAATGAGGATGGAACCAAAAAAGGCGTCATCGTAACTGCCGAACACACCGCGCAGAGAAAGAAAATTCAGAATAAGACTCATACCAAGTGTACCCCAAATGTTTGCCATTCCTCCGACAGCAACCAATGCCACATAGCGGACTGATTTCATAACACCGGCTTCCGCAGGACCAATACCTCCAAAAAAATGTGTCAGGAAAACTCCGCTGATACAGGCAAAGACAGCGCTTAATACAAAAATAAAAAGTTTATATTTGGCAGTATTAATTCCTGAGGCGCCCGCGGCTTCTTCACTGCCGTGAATGGCGCGGAGAGCTCTCCCTGCCCTGGAATGGATCAGATTATACAAAATGATTATACCAAGCAGTACAATAAAGCCGGCTATGTAATAGTTTTCAAGACGCAGGGATGAATCTCCGCAAATCTTCAACCCGAACGGCATAGTAAAAGCCGGTACATTGGAAATCCCGTCCGCTTGACCAAAAATTTTTGATCCTAACAGTATTCGATAAATTATTAAACCAAAACCCAAAGTCGCCATCGCCATATAATGTCCTTTGAGTTTCAGCACGGGAATTCCAATGATCAACGCGATTATTATCGTAATCACTATCGCGGTAAAAAGTGCCAGCCAGGGAGATAAATGCAGTATTTCCTTACCATAGGGATCAATAGTTGTTGAGGTAAGCCCAATACCGTGTATCAGTTTTATCAGGCCACTTCCGATATATTCTTTGAAATTGGTAGTGGTCAGTACAGCTGTAGTATACCCGCCTATCGCGAAAAAAGCGGCATGACCAAGAGATATCTGACCTGCATACCCGATAAAAATGCAGAGACTTATAATGATTAGGCTGTAGTATAAGGCCATGGTGAGCTGGGTTAAATAAAACTCTGTCCCTATCAGTGAAACAATAAGCTGAATGACTATCATAGCCGCGGTCAATATTAATATTGGTTTAAATTTTTTGACCGTCATATAGATTCCTTTTTAATATTCCTTTAATGAAGACATTACTTTTTTTACAAACAGACCGCTTGGTTTTATGGCAAGAATTATCACCAGAATGGTAAGGCTCAGCGCATCCTTATAGGCAAGCGGCAGAAAAATGATACTCAGATTTTCAAGTACGCCAAGGATTAATCCTCCGGCTAAAGCACCGTTGTTATTGCCAAGACCGCCCAGGATAGCAACGGTAAACCCTTTAATAGCGAGAGATGTGCCGCCGTCATATTGGGTTTGTGTGATAGGTGAAATAACACAGCCTGCCAGCGCGCCGATCGCGGCGCTTAACATAAAGGAGATGGTAACCATGTTTTTTACATTAATACCGCATAACCAGGCGGCTTTTTTATTAGAAGAACAGGCACGCATGGCCCGGCCCAATGTTGTATGTTTAAAAAATATATTTAGTCCAATTATAATAAGAGCGCTCATTCCAAGAACCCATAAATATTGCGGTGATACGTAAGCGCCCAGTATATTAATAGAAGAAAGCTCATTACCGGTAAAATATGCAAGTGAATGAACCTTTTCATCCCAGATATGCAGGGCTGCTTCCCTGATCATTATGGATAAGCCAATGGTTATAATAATCATATTAAGCACAGTTGGTTTTTTCATATGACGGATAAAAAAGAATTCCATAAGAGCGCCTATTATCGTAGTAAGAACAATAGCAAGCACTAGTGCCATTATTAGAGGCATTACAGTTGAGAGGGAGATTGCAATCATGGCCCCCAGCATCAGGAATTCACCCTGGGCAAAATTTATAATTCCGGTTGTGTTATAAATAATATTATAACCTATAGCAACCATAACATAGATACTGCCCATAGATATGCCGGTTAATACGTATTGCCAGATTTGTGTGACAGACATAGAGTAAAATCCTGAATATTAAAATAGGGGTCATAAAAGATATGTATGTTCTTTTTATGGACAAATAATTTTCACTCCCAAAGACCGCTTGAGCGGTCTTTGGGGATACCCGCTTCAGTATACATTTTATTTTACTTTATAAAGAACAAAAGATCCATTTTTAACTGTCAATATGGAAAGAGAGCCAATGCTCAGACCATTGTGATCAGTTGGAGAAAATGTGAAAATACCACCTGTTCCCGGAAGGTTTCTCAGGTTTTCAATGGCTGTGCGGACTTTTTCTTTATCAAGTGATCCAGCTTTTTTAATACCGGCAACAAGAACCATGAGAGCGTCATAAGCATGTCCACCGAAGGTACTGACGTTTTCCTTGTATTTGCTTTCATAATCTTTTTTATACTTTAGAAGCACCGGTTTTTGTATGTTATCATCGGACAGCATATCAGCTACAAAGAGACGGCCGCATGGAAAAATGATACCTTCGCCAGCTTTACCTGCAGCTTTCGCGTATTTGAGGTTACCAAAACCATGGCTTTGAAACAGAGGCACATTGAAGTTTAACTGTTTCATGTTTTTAGCTACAATAGCCTGGGCAGGAACAATGGACCAGTTGATGACAGCCTGGACTTTTTTTGCTTTCAGCTTGGTTAATACACCTGTCAGGTCTGTTGCTTTTTTATCATAGACTTCACTGATTAGAACCTCAATCCCGTATTTAGGGGCCAGTTTTTCCAATTGTTTTTTACCGGCATTGCCGAAACCTGTGTTACCGGTTATGACACCAATTTTCTTAATTAACATTCTGTTCATGGTTCCAAAGATCTGCATTACAACATGACTGTCTTTTTGCGGTGTCTTAAAAACATATTTTGCTACAGGATTAACAATAACTTCCGCAGCTGCGCAGGAAATCAGAATCATTTTATTCTGTTCGCAGATGTTTTTGATTTTCATTGTTTCACCGCTGGTTGATGGACCAATAATAGCAAACACCTTGTCTTCATTAATAAGCTGCTTGGTAAAAGAGATAGCCTTAGCAGGACTGCCGGCTGAATCCTTTATAATAAGCTCGATTTTTTTACCGTTGATACCACCTTTTTTGTTGATCTGTTCTACCATCATTTCCACAGTTTTTTTCTCGGGCGCTCCTAAAAAGGACGCTGGTCCGGTTACAGCAAAGATCGCACCGATTTTAATAACATCGTCCGAACCTTTTGATGACTTACATGAGGAAAGAGAGACAAGCATAACAGCACAAAGACTGAGAATTAAAATTTTCTTAAACATTCTTATAACTCCTTATTAATATTAATTATTAAAAACTACATTAGCCAATCCTGGTATTCTTGTCAAGAAGAATTCAATAGTTAAGCAAGACAATTGCATATAGCAACCTCATTCT
>JAGLSM010000123.1 GCA_023135745.1 Spirochaetota bacterium
CATGCGCTTCATGGCGCACCGGATTGCACGGATGAAGCGGATTTTACGGATCTTTTTTATTTTCTTTAGTCTGCTTTTTAGAGATACCTAACACGGAACCTAAAAGGCGAATGCTTTAACAAGAGGAAACACCCTCTTGAAAACTTGATCAGCTTTATTCTACTACAGTAAAAATTGCGTTTGTGCTATAAAGTTGATTGTTAGTAGATGTCACAAGGACATCAATCCTATGCACTCCAGGACTTAAGTTGCTTCCTATGGTCACAGACTGGTTAGTTTCTCCGCTTAATGACAAACTGTCAAGATACCATTGATAGGATTGAACCGGTTCACTAGGAGCAGCAATTACTGTCATATTTTGACCTTGTGTAAACGGATCTATAACACCTGATAAGGCTATCGATATTTGGTTGTTTGTTATATTTATAATAGGTTCACTTACAACATTAGTTAAATGGGCTTCTGTAATTTGTCCTGCTAGAATTCTAACTACTTGTGCTGTCCCCCACATAGGTATTATATCATCTTTGAGTACTATAGACAGAGTATAATAATTTGCGTCTAAACTAGCATTTGAATATGAGGCTGTTTTATTATCAATAGTAAAACTAATGGATTGGGGACTGTCTCCTGCAGGTGTTAAGGTTCCTGTTACATTTGGATTTGCAAAATCATTAGTCCATGAAAAGGTAAAGTATAATGTTCCTTGGCCTTCTAAAGGATACATTGTTGTATTTAATGATGTAGTCAGATTTAAGTTAATAGCGGTAGTATTGGAACTATACGCAATATTAATACCATCAGGATTAAAGGCAGAAGATTTAATTATCCAGGGGCCTTCAAGCATATTATTAATTATAGCGTAACTTGTTCGTATATTTGTCAATGTTATACATGAATTATATGGGCCAGTAGCAATAATATCAATATGATCCACATCCATGTTAACATTTGGGACTATTGTTCGAGAAAGAGACAATGTATAATTAATTATTAATGATCCATAACCAATATTGGTTGGAATGCTATTTGTTGCATTTGTGTTGGTTGTATAATTATTTGTATTAGTAAGATTAAAAACTGTTATATTTGTCTGGTTGTCATTAGATAATGGATTGTTTTCACTACAACCTAGAGATGCGAACATTATTATTGCAAATATAATTGATATTGAAAACGAATACAGGTATTTGATTCTTCTCATTTTAAACCCCATTTTATTTTAATTTCATATAAATTCAGTATACATAATTTAATAAAAAATTGCAAATAAATCTATATTGCGAAACAGTAAAAAGTGTAATTATTCTAAATAGATAGAGTGTTTAATCCGCGAAAATCCGTTAAAATCTGTCAGATCCGTGTTCTATCCAATCTAATTATTGAGTAAAAACCAAATTAAAAGCAGTATCAAGTGAGTCAATAAAAACAAGCTCAATCCCTGTCATTTTTTTACAGTCATTCTGATTTGCTTTTGGAAGGATAACGGTTTTAAGACCCAGCCGTTTTGCCTGCTGTATTCTTTTAACAGGCTGTGAAATCCTTTTTAATTCGCCAAGGAGACTGATTTCTCCAAGAAAGATGGAATCCTTGTTAAGCGGAATGTTTTTAAAACTGCTTGCGATTGCCATTGCTACAGTTAAATCTACAGCAGGTTCAAATATTTTAAGTCCGCCTGTAACATTAACAAATATTTCCTTATCAGCAATCTGCAGACCCGCAAACCGTTCAATTACAGCCTTTAGTCTTAATACAGAACTGGGATCAACTCCGTCAATGGTCCGTGATATATTGCCGTAATTTCCTTCAGTAACAAGTGCCTGAATTTCGGCAATTATTACACGGTTTCCTTCAAGTGCCGCAGTTACAGCAGATCCGGGACCGGAAGAGGAGATTTCCTTTAAAAACAGGCTGGCAGGATCATTAACTTCCTTGAGTCCTTTTTCACCCATTATAAAAACCCCGATTTCATTTACATTTCCAAAGCGGTTTTTTACACTTCTTACAATTCTGATTTCCTTATCTCTTGATCCTTCAAAATAAAGCACAGTATCAACCATATGTTCAAGCGTTTTTGGACCGGCAAGAGAGCCGTCCTTTGTAACATGTCCGGTTATGATAACCGGTATATTGTGATTCTTTGCATGATTAACAATGATAGAAGTCGTTTCACGAACCTGTGTAATTGATCCCGGAGAGGAGGGTAGATCAGATGTATATACTGCCTGAATAGAATCGAATATTAATAAGGATGGATTTAAATCCTTTATGACTGGTATGATTTTTTCCATTTCTCCGGATGAAACAATAAACAGGTCTTTTGAATCAACTCCTATTCTGATTGATCTCATTTTTAACTGCGACAGTGATTCCTCAGCGGAGATGTAAAGGACCTTTTGATTTAATGATGCCATTCTTCCTGCAATCTGCAGTAGAAGTGTGGACTTGCCGATTCCGGGTTCCCCTCCAATAAGAGTAATGGCACCGGGAACTATACCTCCACCCATAAGTATATCTATTTCCCGGATACCTGAAGATATCCGGGAGGCATTTGATATAGGTATTTCTGTAAGACTTTCCGCGGATATTGGTTTTGTATCTGTAGATTTCAGCCCGTTATTTTTTGAGATTTTTTTTTCTATTAAGGAGTTCCATGAGAAACACTCCGGACATTTACCCATCCACTGAGCTGTTTCATGTCCGCATTCCTGACAAAAATAAATAATTTTGTCCTTTGCCAAAGTCAGTGCCTCTTATTTTTTTTCCAAAGAATTGAAGAAGGATCTTTCATTAATTTATATGTAAGCCGTTTAAGATTATCAAAGATAAATTTAAGGTCAATCAGCATTTTTTTATCGTTAAAAATAGCCCCTGCAATTCCATTTTTTCCATTTAAAGCAGTGAGCAGTTTATTCATTTTTTGTGCTGAAACCTTTATGTCTATCAGTGTTTGAGGAAGCATTTTTCCGGCTGTTAATGCTATTTTCTGCATCTTTTTCATAAGACTGCTGACATTTTTACCCACTCCCTTGAAATCATTGAGTATTAAATTTACTTTTACTACCGCGCTGTTAAGATTTTTAAATGTCTTTTTTATATCTGTTTTTGTTTTTGAAAGCAATAATTCAAGTGATGTCGTTGTATTCTTCATAGCCGTTCTAAGATCTTTTATTAGACCTCCGTTCTTACCGCCGCTAATAAGATTATTTAAATTTTCCATAAAAACACCAAATTGTTTAATGCTTGAATTTATAGAATGCGACGCGAATCCTGTAACACTGTCACCGTTTTTTAATAATTCTCCTGATCCTTTAACTGAAGAAACGGAGATAAATTTTTCACCTAGTATTGAAGAACTTGTTATACTTATTTCAGTTCCTCTTCTTATTTTAACTATTTTTTTCAGGTAAAGCTTAACTTTTACCCGGTTTTCGTCAATTTTCATATCTTCCACAAATCCAATTACTATCCCTTTTGCAAGCTTGACATCCGATCCTTTACTGACCCCATCAAGAGAATTGAATGTCACGTATATATTATATCCGCCGCTTGAAAGCTGCATTCCCTTTATCATCCAATACGCGAAAACCATTAGAAGAAACCCGGTAAAAACCAGGAGCCCGACCTTGATCTCGTTAAATTTGCTTTCATGCATTATTCTCATAATTTATCTCCGAAATCCTAAAATGGTCTGACACTGGTGATAGGACCATAGGCATCACCATTTATAAACTGTTTGACAAAGGTATTTTTTGACCGCCTTAAAACCGAAGGAGTATTCAATTCGATAACCTTCCCATCATATAGCATCGCTATACGGTCAGAAATTTTATAGGCACTTACCATGTCATGTGTGACTGCTATAGAAGTAATGGCAAGTTCCTCCCTCAGATGTATAATAAGATCATTAATCTGATCGGCATTTATAGGATCAAGACCGGTTGTAGGTTCATCATAAAGAATAATTTCCGGATCAGATGCAATTGCCCTTGCAAGACCAACCCTCTTTTTCATTCCTCCGGAAAGTTCAGCAGGTTTCTGATGCGATATTCCATGAAGACCTACCAATGCAAGTTTCTCATCCACAAGTTTATCTATTTCTTTTTTTGAAAATGTTTTTGCTCTGATATGTTTAAATGCCACATTTTCTCCAACTGTAAGGGAGTCAAACAACGCGGCTCCCTGAAATAAGACGCCGAACTTGCTACGGATGTTATCCAGAGTCTTTCCCCTTAGTGTAGTTATCGGTTCAGAATCAATAAATATTTCCCCTGCATCCGGAGTAAATAACCCAACAATATGTTTTAGAAGGACTGATTTACCGCATCCGCTCTGACCAATTATAACGAGTGTTTCGCCGGAGAATATATCAAGATTAACATCCTTGAGAACAGACTTTCCTCCAAGGTCTTTTTTAATATTCCTTATTGATATTTTAACCTTTTTATTTTTCATATTTTAAATACCTGTTGTCAATACTGAAGTGACTATATAATCAAAAAAGAGTATTGCCATACATATTGTAACAACTGATCTTGTTGTTGCACGCCCAACACCTTCAGCTCCGCCCATTGTCTTAAAGCCCTCATATGATGCTATAGTAGTAATGATTATTCCAAAAACAACCGATTTAATCAAGCCATTATATACATCTGCCATTGTAAGGAAACGGAGTGTCATATTTACATAATTGGCCTGGTTAAGACCTATTTCATTTATAGCTACAAACATTCCACCTAAAATTCCTACAATATCAGTAATAAGGGTTAGAATCGGAAGCATTATAATACCTGCTAACACTCTTGGAACTACCAGATAGTGAATTGGATTTGCTGAAAGAGTAGTAAGCGCGTCCAGCTGTTCAGTAACCTTCATTGTACCTATTTCTGCCGTTATTCCGCTGCCTGCTCTGCCTGCAACCATGATAGCACAAAGAACCGGACCAAGTTCTCTTGTAAGTATCAGGGCAACAATACCGCCTACATATGTTTCTGTCCCCTTTATCCTTGTCATAAGGGCATAACCGGTCTGAAGTGCCAGAATAGCGCCTGTTGCAAGCGCAGTAAATATTATAACAGGAAGAGAGTCCCACCCAATCCTTACCATTTGCTGAAATAAAGATTTTGCCGGAAAAGGTTTTTTAAAAAAGGAAATAAAGGTTTTGTAAATGAGTAAATTAAACTCACCCAGCTGATGAAAAAAATTAAGGGTGTGACGACCGAGTAAGGCAAACATTATCCGCCAGTCCTGTCTTCAAATCTTGTGTACTGTCCAAAAAATAATAGAGGGACTTCACCAACAGCCGCGTTTCTGTTTTTTCTTATCAATAATTCAGCCTTGTTTTTCTCTTCTTCATCAGTAGCATATATATCTCTGCTGATAAATGCAACAAGATCCGCGTCCTGTTCAATTGAACCTGATTCTCTAAGGTCGGAAAGCATTGGAATCCCGCTTGTTCTGTCTTCAACCTTTCTTGAAAGCTGTGAAAGGGCGATAACCGGGACATCCATTTCCTTTGCCAGATATTTCAAAGAACGCGATACATGTGAAATAATATTATACCTGTCATTTCTAGGAATATCAGGAGGCCCATCCATTAGCTGCATATAATCAATTATAATAAGGGCAAGATCTCCTTTTTCATTTTTGACACGTCTTGCCTTGGCCTTAGCCTCCATAACGTTTATATCAGGTTTGTCGTCAATTACTATCTGAGTATTGTAAATTAAATCGGCAGCATGAACAATGTTATTCATTTCCCTCTTATTGACCATTCCCTGCCTTAATCGTGTATTATCCACTTTTGCTTCAGAACAAAGCATTCTAAGAACAAGTTCCTCTTTCTGCATTTCAAGGGAAAATATTAGAACAGGTCTCCTGGTATTTATACCAATTCTAACCGCCATGTTCAGACAAAAGGCCGTTTTTCCTGTACCGGGTCTTCCCGCGATAATTATTAATTGTCCACCCTGAAGTCCGGATGTAATTTTATCAAATCCTGAAAAACCTGTTGATAAGCCGGTATTTGTACCGTCTTTATAACTTTGAATAATTTTAATACTTTTTTTAATAACACCCTGAATATTTTCATGAGTCTCAGAAAGATTCCGGTCAGTAATATCAAAAATTTTACTTTCAGTGAGATTAATTATCTCATCTATTTCTCTTGATCCGGAAAACACTTCATCCCTTATCTCACCTGTAACCTTTAAGAGACTCCTTAAGATTGCCTTATCCCTGACAATTTTTGCGTAATTATCCAGATTAACCGAGGTTGGAGTCATTTCAAGCAGCTGATTAATATATCCTATACCGCCGCTCTTTTCAAGAAGTCCATTATCCTTGAGATAGGATGAAAGTGTAACATTATCTATATCATTATTTAAGTTATAAAGCTGTAAAATAGCCTCGTACAGGATATGGTTTCTTGAACTATAAAAGTCGCCGGGTTTAAGAAGGGTAATAGCAGTGTTAATTGCTGAAGGATCAATGAGAAGGGCGCCGAGAAATGCCTGCTCGGCGCCTGTATCATTAGGTAAAGTTTTGGGGGAAGGAGAGTCTTCCATATTTTATTCTACCGGTTTTTCTACTTGACCGGTTTTCTCTTCTGT
>JAGLSM010000124.1 GCA_023135745.1 Spirochaetota bacterium
ACCTTTGATAATTTACACCCCAGGGCTAGGGGGTTAGGTCATTTGCAATTGCCCTAGTCTCAATCCCGGTACATTTTAAATTCATAACCGCAGTACATACATTTTCCATTTTTAATTTTATTATCAACTGTGCCGAATCCTATTCTGCTTATCAGTGTTTTTAAACACTTGGGGCAGATGGTGTTTTGTGCGTGATGTCCGGGTACATTTCCTATGTAAACAAATTTTAAACCGTTTTGTTGTCCTATCTTTTTTGCCCTTTCCAAAGTTGATACCGGAGTGGAAGGAGCTGTCATATCAAGGTAGGGGTGGTAGGCTGTAACGTGCCAGGGTATTTCCGGTGCCATATTGTTTACAATCCATTTTGAAAGACCGTTTAGTTCATCGTCCGAATCATTCCAACCGGGTATTATGTTTGTAATTATCTCTATATGTATTCCGGCTTCAAAAACTATTAAGGCGCTGGACAGTACGTCTTTGAGAATTCTGTTTCCGGTCAGACGCTTATAAAAATCCTCGTTAAACCCTTTTATATCCAGGCGGTAGGCGTCAATATACGGTATCAGTTCTTTTAAGGGTTCCGGATTAATGAGTCCTGCTGTGACCAGAACAGTGAATATGTTTTCTTTTGAGGCAAGCTTTGCTGTTTCAAGGATGTATTCAAACCATATACTTGGTTCGTTGTATGTGAACACAATTATGCGGCAGTCTCTCTTTTTTGCAAGTTCAACGGCTTCACCGGGTGACAGGCTTTGCAGTTCAGGATCATTTTCCCTCGCACCTCTATGTGAGATCTGCCAGTTTTGGCAATGTTTACAGTGCAGATTGCAGCCGAAGGTTCCGAGCGACAGGGTCCTTTCACCCGGATAAAAATGGTAGAGCGGTTTTTTTTCTATAGGGTCTAACGCAATTGAAGCTACTTTGCCGTAGGTAAGTGCGTAAAGTTTACCGGAGATATTTTTTCTTACTCCGCAGTACCCGGTTTTTCCTTCTCCTATAACGCAGTTATGCGGACAAAGCGTGCATTCTACTTTTTGTTTATCAAGCTTTTTGTAGTAAGCGGCTTCTTTCATTTTCTTTGCTTTTTTTGAACTTTCTTGATGGACATGTTAAAAATAAAATTGAGAAGTCCCGGGCAAAAACGTTTTACCCTGTAGGCCAGCTTCCCTTCAAGACCCGGTATGATCATGAATTTGTTTTTACTAAAAGCTTTTTCAAAAGATTCTGCAACCTGTGCCGGAGTCATTAGTTTTGCGCCCTTGCTTATTTCCAGGGTTTCAGCTGGTTTTGTTTTATTCTCTTTTTTAAATCCGGGAGTATCAGTATCGGGAGGACAGAGCACGGAAACCTTGATATTATGGCGTTTGAATTCACTTTTTAGAACTTCAGAAAAACCGATTACCGCGTATTTGCTTGCTGTATATCCTGAATATCCGAAAACAGGAAGGAAGCCGGAGAGTGAAGATGTGTTAACGATATGTCCTCCGTTGTTTTTTACAAAAAACGGAAAAGCTGCAGTTATGGTATTTACGATCCCGAAATAATTTACCTCCATCATATCGTGAAATGCCTCAGGAGGAATTTTTTCAAAATAACCGGGAGCGGCGAATCCGGCTGTGTTTATTAATATATCGATGTTTCCGTATTTTTTACAAAGAGTATTGAACTTTGTTTTTACTATGTTGAGCTTTGTAACATCAAGAGATATTCCTTCGCAGATCTGGTCTTTGCTGATTTTGTTTTTTCTGATTTCCTTTAAGGCTTTGGTAATTTTTTTTGGATTTCTCGAAAATATAAATGTATTTGCGCCTTTGGTTGTGAGAAGTTTGGCAATGGCTTTGCCTATTCCTTCAGATCCACCGGTAATAAATATATTTTTTCCCTGATAATTCATTGATTCCTCCTGGAGTTTAAAGGGGAGTTTAACCCTTCACGCAGTTTTCAGATTTTTTTATATGAATAATCTAATATTTTTTTTTAAAACTGAAAATAAATAAATGGCACCAGACCTGATGATGCTGTTTTGTAAAAAATAATTGCAAATATAATTAATATCAATGATTGAATGACGGCAGGAAGTTCTACAAATACAGCTTTTGTTTTTTCAAATATTCTGTTTGGTATCAGGTGAAGAAAATACCCGCCGGCAAGGCATAGGCCGATAGTAAAGGTAATATTTGGTATATGATTGGTCAGCTCTGCTATTTGTGTGAGAATTTTTTTAACCGTAGACATGCTGTCTGCCCGGAAAAAAATCCATGTGAAGGAAACAAACTGAAAAGTAATAAACCATCCTATGAACCTTCCTGATATTGATGGTTTTTTTACGGACTTTCTGAATCTTTGAATGAGTCTGACAACGGCTAAACCTGTGCCGTGCATTGCGCCCCAGAGAATAAAACGGTAAGCTGCTCCATGCCATAGCCCTCCAAGGAGCATGGTGATCAGTAAATTAATATAGGTTCTCACGCGTCCTTTTTTGCTTCCTCCCAATGGTATGTACAAATAGTCCCTCAGCCATGTGGAAAGAGAAATATGCCAGCGGTGCCAGAAGTCCTGAAGATTGTGTGCCTTGTAAGGCGAGTTGAAATTCAGAGGAAGCCTGAAGCCGAACATAGCAGCGGCGCCTATGGCAATGTCAGAATATCCGGAAAAATCACAGTAAATCTGCAGTCCGTATCCGTATACGGCAAATAAGTTTTCCAGACTACTGTAAAGCTCAGGAAAAGAAAAAACCCGGTCAACAAAATTAATTGCGATATAGTCGGATATGACAACCTTTTTAAAGAGTCCTACAATAATTAGAAACATTCCGGTAAGTATGCTTCTCTGTATAAATGCCGGTTTTCCCGCGAGCTGCGGCAAAAATTGTCTTGCCCGTACTATTGGTCCAGCCACAAGCTGAGGGAAGAAGCTTACAAAAAGTGCGAATTTCGGGAATGATTTTATCGGCTTGAGTTTTCCCGCATATATATCCAGTGAGTAGCTCATTGTCTGAAAGGTATAAAATGAAATTCCTACAGGGAGTATCATTGATATTAAAGGGATGGTTCCTGAGAAGAAATTAATGCTGTTGAAAAAATCGGCGAATAAATTAAAATATTTAAAAAAGAATAAAAGCCCCAGGTTGGACGCGAGACTGATGGTCAGAAAAAGTGATGCCTGAAATTTTTTGTTTCGTATTTTTCTGCTGTAAATCAGAAATCCAAAAACGTAGTCGATAACTGTAGAAAGTATTATAAGTATTATAAAAATCGGATTCCATGACATGTAGAAATAGTAACTTGCAATAAGCAGCAGAAATATTCTGAGCATACCCGCGTTGTATAGAAACCAATAGCTGAAAAAAACAATCAGCAGAAATATTATGAATGAAACCGTATCAAAATTTATTGAGGAACCGGATTCTTTAATTTTTTTCTGTTCCTTTGTATTGATATCAGTTGTTTTAAAAAGAAGCCCTGTCTCCGGAATTTTTTTCCTTTTCAGGAATGATCTATATTCATTTATCAGATTTTTATAAATGCCGTCAGCCAGCAGATTACCGCCTTTACGTGTCAGGTGGATATAGTCCTTCATAGCCTGACCTTTTAACGCCATGTCCTTAAGAGCGTAATTCCCGCCTAAAAATGAAAGGGTATTAAAAAATGCCGCTCCTTCTTCAAGGGCTATTTTTTTCTGAGCATTTATAATGTCTGTGATTGCTTTAATAAAAACAAGGCGTCCTCCTTTACGGTTAAGCCGCCCTGCAGGTCCGACCAGAAGTATAGAAATATCCGGTATAGCTTCCCTTGCTGTTTTAATGAACTTTCTGACACCCCTGATATGTTTTTTTATGTCGAATAGATTCCAGCCGCTTTCATTTTTACCAAAATGGAATATTAAAAGATTTGGTTTGTATATACGAAGTTGTCTTATAAAAATATCTTTATCAGGCACAAGAAAGTCCTGAGCAAAAATACCTTTTCTTACAACGGTAGAGTAAACAACCCCTTTATTATTTTCTGCCGCGAAACAGTAGAGTTCATTTCCTCCGGGGCTTGATAGACTAATTTTGCTGATCCGTTTATCTGATTTATATTTTCTAAATCCCGGATGCTTATTTGTAAGAGTAATGTTTTCTGTTCCGGTATTTTTATAAAAAATTTTGATTTTCACAGGTGTTTTAATTATTTCATAAAAAAACAGCAGGTTTTGTATTTCTTCTCCGTGTACAAAATCAGTATGCGAGAAAGCTGATCTGCCGAGAGACATGTATCTTCTAAGGTTGAGGGCAAGTTTTGATGTGCCTCTCTGGTCGCTGTTCAGCTCTTCAACATGCCAGTTGCGGGAGAACCGCTGCTTGATCCCGGGCAGACTATAGGCTGAACTCTTGTAAGACAGGGGGATAAGGCCTCTTCCGCCGTTTCCAAATACATTTGTAAAGTTGGACCGGAGTCTTCCGGTTATATTTCCTTTCCAGATCAGGGAATCTCCATAATGAATTATTCTGGTTAGTTTTGGTTTTCCTGATTTTCCGGCAGTTAATGACAGACTTGTGAAAAAATGATCCAGGGCGAAAGATTTTTTTGATTTTGAGAAAACCGGATTTAAAAGATGAGCCTTTAATTTGATTTTTACCTTTTTATGTTTTTTTGGAATTGCCGGAAGTTTTGGAAATCTTTTTTTTATTTCGTTGAACGGCATCATTATTCTGGTGCCGAAAAAGTCCGGATGAAAAGAAAGAAGTATTACTCCTATAAGGAACAACAGTATTACCCGGACAGGTTTTGATGATAGAAATATTTTTATAAATGCCATTGCCGATTTCTAATCCATGTTTTTTTATAGTTACCCAAGGCTAGGATAAAAATCTAAGCATTTTTACGATTTCTTTCTATATGATTCTTTATCCTGTAAAGTTCTGCAATTACGATGCATCGTGATTATAGATACTCATAAGAATAGGGAATCAAACAATCATTTCCAAAAAGTTTGACTGGCTGTTCAATATGAAAGAGTGGGGGGTCAGCTTCCTAAAAAAACCTGTTTTTTTAGGGCTTTAAATTTCGTAAATTATTAAAATGATAAAGCTGGAATACAGACCGGGTCAGAAAATATCAATAAAACCATTTTTTACTAAGTGGAAAAATGGTCCCGTATTGATACTCGCTCATGGAGCTAACGGGAACATGAATCATGATATTTTCACTCGAATATCAAAGCTCCTTTCAAAAAGAAACATCAATACAGTATGTTTTAATTTTCCATATTCGGAACTTGGGAAAAAATCACCAAATTCTGAACCGGTTTTAATAGAAGTATGGGCAAAAGTATATGCAAGGGTGAGAGAACTGTATCCTGAATCTCCTGTTTTTATTGGTGGTAAGTCTCTTGGCGGTAGAATCGCTTCACTTCTTCCGGTAAAGGCGGGGATTAATGATGCCGCGGGATTTGTTTTTTTGGGATACCCTCTTCACGCGCCGGGGAGGCTTTCCATGGACAGGGGAATACATATGACTGAAAACAAAAAACCCAAGTTTTTTATTCAGGGAACTCGAGATGCCCTGGCCGGGATTGATTTGATTAAAAAACTTGTAAAAATTATTCCAAACGCTGCGCTTCTTAAAATAGAAGGGGCTGATCATTCTTTCAGAGTGGCAAAGGCTAAAACATCGCAGGAGACATTAATGAATGAGATAGCTGATTCGGTTTCAGGGTGGATTAATCAGGTTAGTTCCTGAATCAGCAGTTTAATACCCTTTTCTTTTTCTTTATTTGCTTTTTCAATTTCCAGATTTATTTTTTTATTTGCTTTTAATACGGAGTCTTGTCTTTTTTTATAGGCATCTTTCTTTATCTTTTCTATATATTTTTCAGCCTCAATAATTGATTTTTGTTTGTTCTCTTTTATGATTTTATCCGCTTCTATTTTACTGTTTTCGATTTTTTGTTTTGCTGATTCTTCTGCCTGTTCAATTATATGGTTGGCTTCTGTTTCAACCTTCAGCATTGATTTAATAAGGTCGTCCAAGGTTATTCCTCGCTTTCGCGTCTAATCTCTTCGTTTCTTATGATTTGATAAGCTTCTGATGAGGAAGGCGCTCCGACTACTTTTTTGTAGAGATCCCTATCCTGCATCAGATATGCTATCTGCTGCAGGGCTTTTATATGGGGACCTGAGCTGTCAAGGGGAGCAAGGAGCAAAAAGATTAAATATACCGGCTCTCCATCAAGGGAATCGTAGTCGATGCCTTTTTTTGAAACGCCTATGACTCCGCAGATATCATTTACTGTGTTTGTTTTGCCATGAGGAATCGCGATATTTTTCGCTACTCCTGTAGACATTTTTGATTCTCTTTCAATTATAGCGCCCAGTATTTCCTCGCGGTTGAAGTCAGGATTGTTTCTCACTAGAATTTCAACAAGTTCTTCAAACAACTCATCCTTATCTTCACTTTCGAGGTTTGCACTGATATAAGACTCAGTAATAAAATCGGTAAGTTTCATTTTTGCCTGCCATTGATTTAGTTAGTATATAGAAACATTATATTAAATTTAAGTAATAAGTGCAAATATTTTCATCCAAAATGACAAATTTCCGGGTAATAATAGATATTTACCTCCGA
>JAGLSM010000125.1 GCA_023135745.1 Spirochaetota bacterium
CTGATTTAAAAGCAGTCTTAAACCCAGCCGTAATTTTATCAAGATTAGCCTGAGCTTTTTTTGTAAAAGCAGTCATCCTTTTTTTCAGGAGAGTTTCAAAAAGATGAATCTTCTTTTTAACCGCGTCTTTAATTCCCTTGAAAAAGTCCCTCTTTAGTTCTTCAAGAAAGGATGAAGCTGCTTTTAAAAAATGCTGCCCATAAAATTTCCCGTTCTCTGCTTTGAATACAATTGAACCGGTTGGATTAATCTGACCGTTTTTATCGGTTAAAATTATATCTCCTTCTATTACCGGCTGTATATTGAATGTTTTATCAGTCTTTTTCCTGCCTCCCATAATTTCAGTTAAAGAAATTTGAAAGTTAAATTTAAGCTTTAACGGTTTTCTGGCGGGCCAGTTAAAATCTTCAATAAGAAAATCAAGATTGTCCAGTCTGTAACTGTTTTTAAAATGAGCTGTTGCCGTGTCATCTATATTAACCACACCATTTTTCATACCAAGTTCGGATATATGAATAGCAAGAGGAAGAGAGATCTTGTTCTTTTGCTTCGGCGCAGGATAATGATTTATTGAAGCAAGAAGAATATTTCTGTAAGGATCCATCATGACAGTTTTTTTATAAACCGGAGGATTTAAAAGATCATCGATACTTGTAACAGACTTGTTACCAACTTTGAATCTTTTTATATTGATGGTCGGCGAATCAAGAACCGCTTTGTAAATCACAAGATTGCCCGTTAATATGGGAAGTATCTTGTACGAGAGAATAAACGACTTCATTCTAATAAAAGTACCCTTCCCGTTTCTTTCCCTGATATGAAGGTCATGCAGGCTGATTCCTTTCAGTATAGAAACACTGAGACTCTTAATACTCACAGGCCTGTTCAATGCCTTGCTCATTTCTTCCTGCATGATTTTTCTTACTGTTTCATTTGGAAAAAAGAAGGTAATAAAAAGAGTCGTACATACGAGAAAAATCAGTATGGATGCTATTATGTCAACAGGTATGCTGATTATCTTTTTTTTAATAAATTTACCGACAATACTGACAGTAATTAAAACAAGACCCGGAAAAACTCCCAAAAAACCAATACCGGTCATCAGTTCATTACTTCCCGCCAAACCGAACATAACTATCCCGACAGCAAGCATAATTATTCCTATTAATAATCCTTTTTTCATTTTTTCCTCCAGTATTTTAAATTTATATATCTGTACCTTTTTCCCTTATAAAAAATAAACGAACATCTCCCGGACTCAGTTTATCCAGATGTATTTTCCCTTCAGCGTCCAGCTCTACGTGATTTTCAGCACCTGTCTTACAATCAATTTCATCAACAACAGCCTCATCAAATCCATATTCCTTAAACGGGAAAATTTCAAGATCATTTATGGACTTTTTTTTCTTTGTAATTTCAGGATAACAGACACACATCAACCTCATTTTAAAACCGTCTTCACGGTCAATAAACCAGACCGCATAATCTTCTTGATACTCTGCTTCCTTAATATATGAATTACTCAAAGCAGTCTTAAATTTATCGTATACATCCTCAATAGAATTGTAATATGTAAAAAATTCTTTATTGTTCTCCCATTTTAAAGAAACAGGTTTGTTATTGGCTTCATATAAACCTGATGTAAGATCCTGATTGCCGATAACCTCATATTTCGGTCTTCGGCCTTTTCCACAATTGGTAAAACGGCTCAAAAAATACCTGACAAACATCCCTTTCCAGCCGAATCTCGCAGGATTCGAATTAATTTCAGGATGACCGGTATCATGACTGTCTACCGCAAACTGAATCGAAATCCTTTTTGAAAAGCTGCTGTTGTAATCTGATAACTGTCTGTTTATATCTATTGAAGATTTAATAAAATTCACATCAATATCACGAACCATGTCTCCGCCAAGTATAAGATCAAAGCCGACAGAACCATAGTCCTTAAAGTCATAACCCATCCGTTCAGCAAGTGCTCCGGTATACGGCATCGCCTTTCTTGCCTGCAATATTACATTTTTGAGCAGCACGGGAGTACATCTATCTGATACAGGAATATCACTTGTTCCTTCAAGCACAGAATCAAAAACATGGTCAACATAATCAATACGGACATAGTCAAATCCATATTTTTTCTGCATTTGCGGAAATATCGATGAAAAGAAATCAATCCCTTTCTGCCATGGGACAGGATGGCTCCTGTGCGTCGGCATAGTATTTACGTTCAGCTTAGTTGAAAACTTAACAGGTGTAAGCATCCCGAAGGCATGGCCGCTTTGATCCTCGCCATTTCTGTCAAGATACTCAAACTCCGGATAATTATACTCATCATTGTAAATACTGAATTCAGGTAAACCCACACCTCCCCAGGTATGGCTGGGAATTGTCCAGATTCCTTTTTTAACAAGCTCACTGATAATTGCCGAGTGAACCTCTGTGCTTTTCTGTGAATCATCATTCTCAAGATTTTCAATTGAGGCTTTGCCTAAATGATCCTGTACTATCTTTTTGACCTTATTGGTAATTATCTTTTGATTAGCTTCCAAAAGCATCGTATCCTGATCAAGCTCATTGGCCAAGCCCTTTCTATTCCGCGCAAGTTCAATCCATCTAAAATATTCAGGATAAGTCAGAACAACCCTTGAGAACTGAGAGGTATGCGGCTCAAGATCAAAACCCACCGTCATACCTAAGGCGTGAATTGCATCGATAAAAATTCTAAGCTGATTTTCAGCTTTTAAGCCCATATCCTTATAATTTTTATCAATGACTTCAGAAGCTATAGCGGATAATGAATCAACAGCATAAACATTCCCAAACACACAGTTAAAAAAAGGAGCAAGATGAATTGAATTAACCCTGAGAAGGACAAGAAGCTTTAACGCATCCATAAAGGTTCCGGGTTTGGCAGTTTCAAGTCCGACTGCTCTTACGTTTAAAAAACAAAAGTCGCTGTCACACATCCAGGAAGAATCCCTGTAATCAGACACAGGTGAAAGTAGTGCTTTTCCTTTTATATCCTTTTTTAATAGAAGAGTATAAAATAAAGCAAACAAATAATCGGGTAATTTTAAAGCTTCCTCGGGAAGAAGAGGGATATATCCGTTTTTAAGATACAGTTCTAACCATTCTTTGGCTTTTTTTTCAGTGTTTTTTTGAGAAGCTTTCCTGTTACTTGAAATACTTAAATACTTGTCCCAATATTCAGGTAACTTAGACATTTTCCCCCACCGATCCTGTCCCTAGTATTACCAAAACAAGACTGTCTGTCAATTACTATTTTGATGTATTTATCCCGATCTATCGATCGGGATAAATACATCAATTGGAAAATATGAATCAACATCAGAATTAGTTGCACATCCTAACAAACAAAATTTTAGATGGATAAGTATCAGTTGCACAACCTCATTTTTTTTAAAAAGTGTAAGATTATTCTGTCTTATCAAAATGATTTTACATAACCGGAGTCAAACAAAGCGGAATCAGTTGCAGAACTTGATTTTTTTGAAAAATGCACTGCTTGAGTAACTAAATATTCAACTAGAAATTAAATTTTCACCTGCACACAACTTTCTTTATCTAATTAATTATATACGAGTTTGCATTTTCAAAAAAATCAAGTTCTGCAACATCCTCATAAGCCATATTTTACCATTTAAGCATTTTGTCCCGATCATCAGATCGGGACAAAATGCTTAAATAAAAAATCATTGATATATTCATGAGTTTGTTATAAAATCTAATTAAAGTATCTGAATAAGCCGATTCAAATACTTTAAGGAGGACTGCTTAATGGATTTTTTGAAAAACACACTTGAAGAAATTGTAATTAAAAAAGTTGAACAGGGTTTTAAAGACAATCCTGATATATGTCAAAGTCTGCAATGTAAAAAAGATGTAGCTGTATTAATATTAAACAAAATAAAACCCAGATATATAATTTCAGCAAGAGGGATGCTTCACCAGGCTGCAAATACTGCAGAGCAAAAAAGAATAAGCAAAGAAATTGACTCAGTTCTTCCCTCAGCTTTGAAACAAGTAAATGAACATAGAAGACCTAACTTCGACCATAGTAAAACATCCGGTAATCTTATGGATTCTTTTGGCAAAAAAGAAAGATTTACAATGACTGACGGTTTTTTTATCAATTTCCCATTCTTCCTGGGAGAAGTACGCGACAGGACAACGGATGAAATAATTTCAGATGTTAAAGTCTCAATGAGTGCAAATGAGAAAATACTTGATGGATATGACGGAAACTGGCCCAATCCTTATGAAACATCCGACAAATCCGGGGGTAAATTTGCGTTCTGGCCCAAGTCAATACCCACAGAAAATGATCAGGCCCACCCGGAAAACTTCGATTTTAAACTGATATTTGAGAGTAAAAAATACAAAACCAAGGAAATTTCCTTTTCAATAGAACTTGAACCCGAAAAATTTACGGTAAATTTTGTGAGGACCGATTATTCAAAGGACATGGATATTGTAGCACTGGATCCGAAGTAAGGGGGGGTAGTTCATTTTTTTCTTTTTTGTAAAAGAAAAAAATGAACAATGAAACTCTTCCGAAGTGTCTGACCAGGCTTTTTTACCCTAAATATTTCCTGTATTCATCCTCAATAATTTTTAAACATTCATCTATATCAAACGTACCTGTATCAAGAGAAAAATCGGAGGTCTTTTTGTATAGCGGATTTCTGTTTTCAAGAAGATGTTCTATTTCTTTTTTGGGATCAAGCCTGGTTAATGACGGCCGATTTGAATCTCCGTAAATCCTTTTATAAATTACGTCAACATCTGCCTGGAGCCACACCACAAATCCCGATTCCTTGAGAAATTCTATATTCTCCCCGCGGCCTATTATACCCCCGCCGGTCGCGATTACAGTATTATCACGTCTATTGATCTCTTTTGCGGATTCAGTCTCAAGGTCACGAAAATACTTTTCTCCGGATTCATCAAAAATTTCAGGGATACTTCGTCCTTCTTTCTGAACTATCCATTGGTCAGTATCCATCAAGTCCATACCCATTAGTTCAGCCAGTCCTGAAGCAAGAACGGTTTTACCGGTTCCCCTGTATCCTATAAGTACAATATTATGCTTCATCCAAAGATCACCTGTTTTTTCTTTTTTCAGGCTTTAGAATTACATACTGATACAAAGCAATACTGTCAAAATTATTACGGTTAACTATTTCCGCAACAGCCAGAGATTCGTCAACTTTGATTATCTTTATTTTACCGGAAATTTTCGCAGGTTTATTTTTCCCAAGCCCTGACAAATACTGCTGACGGAATCCTGCTCCGGGTACAACTATAAGGGTCATCCCCTTTTTGATACCATGGAGCTTCCCAATATTTATTACAGCACGGTCGCCCCGCATCCTGATGATTTGTCCAAATACCGGAATGTCAGCCAATATTTTTTTTGATAAACTGACTGCCACTTCAAAAAGTCTGTTATTGCCTCTCCTTGACGCAGTATAACGTTTTATAACCGCACCTGTCCGCGTAGTTCTAAGATATATCTCTATCTTAGTAAAGTTCTGTCCCTTGATATATCTGCCGTGAATGAAGTAATCAGCTCCTGCCTTCCTTGCCGCGATACGCGCATCTATCAATGAAGAAACCGAATGATCTTTCAGGCGTTTTAAACGGTATCTGTAGTTTGGAAAAATCGCATCACGTATGATAGCCCCATAAACATTTTGAATCCCGAAATAATTATGACGCCTGTTGTATAAATCAAAAAGGTTAAACACCACTACAGAAGGAGTTACAGAATTCTGTTTATATTGATCGATTCGGGCTTTATATGAAGGCAACCTTTTTACAAGTTTCTTAAAAAAGGCAATTTTATCTTCCAGTCTTGTGTCATTTCTTTTTAATAGTTTTATAACCTTGAGTTCCCTGTAGTACAGATCCCAGTATTTCAAAATACGATACACATCAGCAAGCCCGCCCCTTGCGGATGTTGAAACCGGATATATACGAATAGCACGTTTATAAGCTACCTGAGCCCTGAAAAACAGGTTCCTTCCTGAATAAAAATTGCCCCTTTGATAGTGATGCGCGGACATACTTTTTCTTACAGCACTTCTGATTGGCACTTTTTTAATTAAGAATTCCTCAAAACGGTATCTTACAACCTCATCATTGTTCTGCATTTTTAAGGCAGCTTTAAAATTATCAACAGCCGATTGTATATAAGAAGAATCTTTTTCCGCGAGTTTTATGTATACAAGAGCAAGGGTATACCGGTAGATGCTTTTATATGGAAACATCTTGATCAGGCTTATATAATTCTGCTCGGCGTCCTTCCATTGTTTCCTGTAAAACAGTACCCTGCCGTACAGGATAAGCGCGTCTTTGAATTCAGAATCAATATAAAGAGCCTTCTGTAAAAAGGGATAGGCTGACCCGTTGCGGCCCCGCAGATAAAAGTATCTGCCCATATGATAATGCGGCCATTTCGATATTGAATTATAATGTATCGCGTTTCTGAAATTTGCCTCTGCCAGATTGTAATACTTTCCTGTATAATAAATCTGTCCAAGTTTTATGTATGTCCAGAAGTATCCAGGAAGTATTTTTTTTA
>JAGLSM010000126.1 GCA_023135745.1 Spirochaetota bacterium
TTGACCATGGTAAATCGACACTGGCTGACAGGATGCTTGAAGTTACTCATGTCCTTGACGGCAGGGTTCGTGTTGAGCAGGTTCTTGATAGTATGGAGCTTGAAAAGGAACGCGGTATTACCATTAAGTCTCAGACTGTCTGTATGGAATACAAGGCCAAAGACGGAAATATTTATCATCTTAATCTGATTGATACGCCGGGACATGTTGATTTTTCATATGAAGTGTCAAGATCCCTTTCTTCCTGTGAAGGTGCGGTACTGCTCATTGATGCTTCGCAGGGTGTGGAAGCACAGACTCTTGCCAATATGTATCAGGCTGTTGAACATAATCTTACAATCATCCCGGCAATTAATAAAATAGATCTTCCGAATTTAGATATGAAAATGATAGTAGATCAGATTGAACATGATCTTGGTTTTTTTGATGAAGAGACATTGAGGATATCAGCAAAGGCGGGAACAGGCATAGAAGACCTCCTTGAAGAAATAGTGAAAATAGTACCGTCTCCTTCAGGCAATCCTGCAGGCAAATTAAGCGCATTGATATTTGATTCCAAATTTGATCCATATAGAGGTGTTATAATAACTACCAGGATTATTGACGGAATTCTCAGGAAGGGTGATAATATACTTCTGATGCATGCTCAGCAGAAGCACAAGGTTGATGACCTGGGTTTACTCAAACTTGATTATATTTCACAGGATAGCCTTACAGCAGGGGAAGTAGGGTATATTGTTGCCGGAATTAAAAATGTTTCCGACATTAAGGTCGGTGATACAATAACTTTAGCGTCAAACCCGGTAGAAAAAACTCTCAAGGGATACAAGGAAGTAAAACCGATGGTTTTTGCCTCTATTTATCCTCTCATGTCTGATGATTACGCTGGTTTGAAAGGTGGAATTGAAAAACTAAAACTCAATGATGCCTCTCTTCTATACGAGCCGGATTCTTCACTTGCTCTTGGATTCGGATTCAGATGCGGTTTTTTAGGACTCCTGCATCTTGAAATAGTTCAGGAACGGCTGGAACGTGAGTTTAATCTAAATCTTCTTGTAACTTCACCAACTGTAAAATATGAAGTCTATTTGACCGATGGAACCATGGAGCTTGTTGACAATCCCGTAAAATTTCCTGATCCTCAGAGTGTACAAAAATGTATGGAGCCGTTTGTTCATGCTACTATTCTTGTTCCTAAAGAGTATATGGGCAATATCATTAATCTATGTTTGGAAAAGAGAGGTACACAAAAAAACACTGCCTATCTCGATGAAAAGAGGATTCAAATGGAGTACGATTTGCCTCTTTCCGAGATAGTGTATGATTTTTATGACAGACTGAAATCTGTCAGCAGAGGTTATGCTTCTTTTGACTATGAGATTTCCGATTATAGAGAAACTAAGCTTGAAAAACTCGATATACTTGTCAACGCTAAACAGGTTGATGCCCTGTCACAGCTTGTAAACAGTGATTTAGCCTATTTTCGAGGAAGGCATATAGTATCACGTCTCAGAGAACTCATTCCACGGCACCAGTTCAAGGTTCCTCTTCAGGCAACAATTGGCGGAAGGATTATAGCCAGGGAAACTATTTCTGCCTTGAGAAAAAATGTTACCGCGAAATGTTACGGCGGAGATATCTCAAGGAAAAGAAAACTTCTCGAGAAACAAAGAGAGGGGAAAAAGAGAATGAAAACTTTCGGCAATGTACAAATCCCTCAGTCAGCATTCACTGACATACTTAAAACGGGTGATTAGTTTGAATATGAAACTGTTTTTAATACTGATTATATTTTTTTTTGCAAACTTATCCTGTAATAATCCTTCCATAGTTCTCAGAAAAACATGGATAGGCGCCCCTTCAAATAACAGAATTGCTGATTTTAAAATTAAATTTTTAAACAGGCTTGAAGTTAACTCTTATTTATCGGAAATGACAAAAACACGTAGAAAAAAGCATAAAAAAGTAACGATTAAAAAGAGAAAACCCTATGTATCTGTTTATAGTTTTACTTTTTCAATTAAAAATTCTGATATAATCATAGCCGGGATAGATTTGAACTCTATTTTTATTAATTCCAATAATAAAACTAACCGGGCTTACAATGTGAATAGTTTTACCAATGATTTTCCCGAGAAGTATTATCAGACTAAGAAATATCTTTATTTATTCAGGAATTTTCTCTACTTAAAGGGGAAGACGATAGCATTAAATGATAAATCATCGCTGAATTTAAGCGGTAATGAAAAAATAAATGGGTTTATTGTATTTCCGAGGATGCCTTATTCGGTTAAGAACGCGGAATTTCTAATCAGGCTTAGATATTACCGCAATCCATGGACTTTTGAAGAAGCCTTGATAAGGATACCCTTGAAGTTTTCTCTTTTCAGGTTGAAACCTTAGCGCTTTTGATAAAAACCCTGATGTTTTTCATTTTTTTTGATAAAAAAATTTCAATATATATTGACCGTTGTATAGAATTTTAAGAATTTTAAAAGACATACAAAATTAAAAAAATTTTTAACATAATTTTTTTTGAAAATAATACGGAGGTAGTAATGGCTATTAAAGTAGGAATTAACGGATTTGGAAGGATTGGAAGAAATGTATTCAAGATTGCTTTAGAAAATTCCAATATCAAGGTTGTCGGTATCAATGATCTGACAAGCAATAAGACCCTGGCGCATCTATTAAAATATGATTCAACGCAAGGGAGATTCAACGGGACTGTTTCTTCAGATAATGACGGACTCATTGTTAATGGAGAGAAGTACAATGTAAGTGAAGAGAGAAGCCCTGCAAATATTCCATGGGCGGAAACTCCTGATGTAGTAATTGAAGCAACCGGTGTATTCAGGGAAAAATCAAGCGCTAAGGGCGGCTACGGAGATCACCTTAAGAATGGTGCCAAGAAGGTTATCCTGACAGTGCCTGCAAAAGATGAAATTGACAGAATGATTGTTCTTGGTGTGAATGATGCTGATTTAAAATCTGAAGACCAGTGTGTTTCAAATGCTTCCTGTACGACAAACTGTCTTGCGCCTGTTGTAAAGGTTCTTAATGACAAGTTTGGTATTGAGAACGGTCTTATGACAACAATTCACTCTTATACAAATGATCAGGCTATTCTGGATGCTCCTCATTCAGATCTTAGAAGAGCAAGATCTGCGGCTGTATCTCAGATACCTACAACTACAGGTGCTGCAAAAGCTGTGGGCAAGGTTATACCTGAGCTTAACGGTAAATTAGATGGTCTTGCGATACGTGTTCCTACTCCTACAGGATCGCTTGTTGACCTGGTTGTAAATCTTAAAAAAGAAACAGCAAAAGCAGAAGTTAATGCTGCTATTAAAGAGGCTGCAGAGGGTTCTATGAAGGGTATTCTTGAATACACAGAAGATCCAATTGTATCTGTTGACGTTATCCATAATCCTCATTCATCCATTTTTGATGCGGATGCTACGATGGTTAACGGAAAAACTGTAAAGATTCTTTCGTGGTACGATAACGAATGGGGTTATTCAAGCAGAGTTGTAGATCTTATTGTAAAATTAGGATAGGCATATAAGATTTTAATAATACCGGGAATCTTTAGAATTGATTTCCGGTATTAGATATTGTCAAATCAATAAAACAAGTTCCTTAATATTTTTAATGTATTATTTTTTAATACAAAAATTTTTGTAAAAAATCCTTTTGATAAAAGCATGTTAGGAGAATAGGGTGCCTAAAAAAACGATAAGAGATATTGATTTAAATGCAAAAAAAGTGATAATGAGGGCAGATTTTAACGTTCCTTTAGATGAAAATCAGAATATAACTGATGATACAAGAATTGAAGCGGCACTTCCATCTATAAAATATATACTGGAAAAAGGTGCTTCCCTTATACTCATGAGTCATCTTGGAAGACCCAAGGGTGAGGTTAAGTCTAAACTTTCACTTGCCCCTATTGCTGAAAGGCTCAGTGAAAAGCTTGGTATAGAAGTAATAATGGCTCCTGACTGTGTAGGTGAACAGGTTGAGAGTCTTGCTGCAAAACTATCTCCGGGACAGGTTCTTCTGCTTGAAAATCTTCGTTTTCATTCGGAAGAGACAAAAAATGATCCTGATTTTAGTGATCAATTGGCAAAACTAGCTGAAGTATATGTTAATGACGCCTTTGGAACCGCTCACAGAGCACATGCTTCAACTGCCGGCATTACTAAAAAAATGGATGTTTGTGTTTCCGGATTTCTTCTTGAAAAGGAAATAAAATTTCTCGGTGATGCTGTAACAAACCCTGAAAAACCTCTTGTTGCGATCTTAGGCGGAGCAAAGGTTTCTTCAAAAATAGGTGTTATAAAAAATTTATTAAATAAGGCTGATTCTATAATAATCGGCGGAGGCATGAGCTATACTTTTTTTAAAGCTCAGGGCAGGGAAATAGGCAAATCTCTTTTTACAGAGGCGGATCTGCCTGTTGCTGAAGGAATATTAAAAGAAGCTTCTGAACAGAATGTAGAACTGGTATTGCCAATAGATACTGTTATAACGGATAAAGATGTCGGAGACATGTTTGACGATCCTTCAATTGCAGACTCAGCAGAAACAAAGATTATAGAGGGAGATATCCCTGAAGATTGGGAAGGTGTTGATATTGGCCCCAAAACAATAGAAAAGATAAAAGGGATTCTGACTGATGCCAGGACAGTTGTATGGAATGGTCCTATGGGTGTTTTTGAATTCGAGAAGTTTGCTGCCGGGACTAACGCCGTTGCAGAGTATCTTGCACAGATAAATGCAATGACAATAATAGGCGGCGGCGACAGTGTTGCTGCTGTTAATAAATGCGGTTTGGCGGATAAGATGACACATGTTTCTACCGGAGGCGGAGCGTCTTTGGAATTCCTTGAAGGAAAAGTATTACCGGGTGTTGATGCCCTGGATGATTAGGAGAATATAAATGAGAAAACCATTTTTAGCTGGAAACTGGAAAATGAATAAGACTGTCGATGAGGCAGTTGAACTTGCAAAAGAACTTGTAGAAAATGTTGGGGATGTAAAAGACCGTGATATACTCATCTGCCCGACTTCTCTGTGCCTTACAGAAGTGGCAAAGATCGTAAAAGGTACTTCTGTTAAGCTTGGCGCGCAGAATATGTCTTTTGAAGATTCGGGCGCTTTTACCGGAGAGGTATCTGCTGACATGCTTCTTGCTGCAGGCTGCGACTATGTCATAATTGGGCATAGCGAGAGACGGGAATATTATCATGAAGATAATGAAGCGGTTAATAAAAAAGCCAAAAAAGCACTTGAGAAGGGTATTAATGCTATTGTATGCGTAGGCGAGAAACTTGAAGAAAGAGAAGCCGGAAAAGCCGAATCTGTTGTAGAGGATCATCTAAAAGGCGCTTTTTCCGGTATTTCCGGGGAAGATGCTGTAAAGATTACGATTGCCTATGAACCTGTTTGGGCTATTGGTACCGGTAAAACCGCTACTCCGGAAGATGCCGACAATATGCACGCGTTCATACGTAAAACTCTGGCAGATATTTATGATGAGGCTGCCGCTGAAAAAATGAGAATACAGTACGGCGGTTCGGTAAAGGATTCCAATGTTGATGAGTTAATGGCTCGTGAAAATATTGATGGAGCTCTTGTAGGCGGGGCAAGCCTCAAAGCTGATTCTTTTGCCAGAATTGTAAAATTTAAATAAATTAGGCTAATTTATTTGTTAATGACCCTTGAAGTTAATATATTTCAGGGGTTATTATTAATGAATAAAGATGTTTTGTTAGTTTGGAGGAATGAAATATGGTAACTTTTCTTGCCATAGTGTTCGGTTTTGCAAGTGTTTTACTAATAGTATTGGTAATGCTTCAATCGGGTAAGGGTGCAGGTATAGGTATTTTCGGAGGAGGCGCAAGCAGTTCAGCCTTTGGTGTTCAAAGCGGAAACATATTGACAAAAATAACAACTATACTCGGTGTGTTATTTTTTGCCTGTGCTATTTTAATAGGTATAATAATTTCAAAAGATGATTCAATTTCAAAAAAATGGCGTAAACGCACAGTTGATGACAGAATATATGCGCCCGGGTATAAACCGTCTAATCAGACAAATAAGAAGAAAAGTCCAATAAATATCAAAAAAGTCAAAACAGGAACAAAAAAAGATGCCGACAAGATTGATATAAATAAAAATCTTCTGGATGACGGTAAAAAAGGAAAGAATAAGTAAACCGTGAGTGAAATTAAACTTTTTACCGGTAATTCTCATCCGCATTTAGCCAAGCAGATATCGGACAGGCTGGATGTACCTCTTTCACAAAGGGAAATAATAAAATTTAAAAACGGAAATATATTTATCAAGCTCAATGAGAGTGTTCGAGGAAAGGATGTCTTTGTGATTCAGACATCCAATTGCCCTGTCAATGATCACATCATGGAGCTCATGTTGATGATTGATACAATGAGATATTCTTCAGCCGCGAGAATAACAGCTGTTATTCCATATTTTCCTTATGTGCGTTCCGATAAAAAAGATCAGCCGAGGGTTTCAATCGGCGCGAGACTCATGGCCAATCTTCTGGAAACCGCCGGCGCGGACAG
>JAGLSM010000127.1 GCA_023135745.1 Spirochaetota bacterium
AAATGACCCAATATCCAAATAAATTTGCTTCCAGAGGCATGCTTCTTTGCTTAATTAATTAAATACGAGTTTGCATTTTCAAAAAAATGAGGTTCTGCAACAACATTCTTTAAATAATTTATTCAAAGATAAGGTCATCATTATGCCATTTCTATATTTGAGCTTTTTATCCCGATCTAATAGATCGGGATAAAAAGCTCAAAGGACAATTCTCTTGACTAAATGGAATTAAAAATTTACTGTTTTAAAACTTATTAGAAATATTTGAAAAAGTAGGAAAATCCCGAGAAATTATTTAACTTTTCAAATACTGGCATCTGTCAATACCAACAACTAGTTTTAAGATGAGGATTAAAGATTGAAATTTAAATTCGTACTTATTATATCTGGCGTAATACTAACCGCATCATGTTCAAATGAACTGGACTTTCCAGGAAAGAATATACCATTTTCATATAAATACATTATTAAACATAAAAACAAAGATGTAGGCCGTCTTACTCTTTCATCCTATTTTACCGATAAAACCGGTCAAAACCAGATCGCGACAAAAGCTGTATATGTTTTTAAAAAATCCTACAATTTCCCGACTTATTCCGGAAGAGACATCCTTAAATCGATTGTTGATTTTTCAAATACATGCATATATTATGAAACCAGATCCGGTGAACCTGTTAAAGCAACCTTTATAATCAAATCATCCCATAAATATACAAAGAACTATGAAAAAGTATTCAGAAGCAGACTCAAGTATGAATATGGCCGTCACCACGGCCCCAATGCGCCCGGAACCGATAAATATGTAGAAGAAACATTTAAAATAACAAAGGCAAGCGAAGAAAAAAGCTTTCCAAATGAAACAATCAATATTTCCTTTGATAAAGGATCAACATCTATAACAACTTCATCAAGCTCTGCTAATACAAATACGAAATCCATGTCTTACGACAAATCACTTTCTCTCCCATTCCTGTTCAGGTATAAATTATCACAATTTATAAAAACGACACAAACCAACACTTCACTAAAACTTCTGCTGCCCGGGA
Source organism: Spirochaetota bacterium (assembly GCA_023135745.1). Lineage (GTDB taxonomy): Bacteria > Spirochaetota > JAGLSM01 > JAGLSM01 > JAGLSM01 > JAGLSM01. The sequence goes on from JAGLSM010000127.1 coordinate 1,047, forward strand.
ATACCAAATTAACCGATGTAAAAATCAATGATAAAGAAAATATAAAAAAGAAAGTAAAATCAGCAAAAATTAAGAAAGAAAAGAAGAAAAAAATCTCCTACAACTCTTTTACTATATCTTTTGGAAATCTTAGAAAAATCCTGATAAAAATGGATCTCGATAAAAAAATAATACCTGTAAATATCACCTACGACGAATGGTCAATATTGAGACTACCACCCAAAGAAAAGAAAAAATAACAGCTTCCTGTCCTGATAGATACCGGGAGCATGAGAAGCTGTTGCACAACCTGATAAACAAAATTTTACATGGATAAGTCTCTGTTGCACAACCTAAAAAACAAATTCCACATGTGAAAGTATCCGTTGTACAACCTAATTTTTTGAAAAAAATGTAAGATTATACTGTTTTATCAAAGGGATGTTGCAATACCTAACACTGATTTTTGAACAAATTTACATCTGCAAAACCGCATCTTTTGGTTATTAATTCAATGCCATCGTGTTTTTCAAAAAATTAGGTTGTGCAACGACCTTGCAAATAATTCAATTTTAGAGCATTTGTGCTGCAAGCTCAAATGCTCTAAAATTGAATTATGAAAAATGTCTTATGGAGCATAACCAATAATAGGATAGTTTCTGTAACGGTAAATTTTCCAGGAACCTTTCCTTTTTCTGATATAATACTTTCGAAGAGACTTTATTTGTCCAGCTGTATGTGTTATTACAAAAAGTTTAACTTTGCCTTTGGATATTTGACTTCTATAAAATGAGTATCGGATACCCTTCATATCTTTCAGCATTTTTGCCTTCTTGTTCCTGTCTTTCAGTGACTCTGAAAGTTTTTTTAACTCTCTGAAAACCTTTGAATCGGTAAAAGCACATGCCTCTTTTAACTGAAGTTTTGAAAGAAGGGTAAAGTACTTCTTAAAAACCGATATAGCTTCCTTTTTTCCATTTCCATGTATAAAACTCATAAAGAAAATCATTAAAAAAAGAATTAAACCTATTTTTTTCATAACACTCTCCATTATACGTTTATAAGCGGGTATTAAATTAAAAGCAGAGAAGCCTTTAGATAATCCGCATTAAAATCAATATATACTAAAATGCAGTTATACGCAAGACCATTTCTACATTTAATTTAATACCCATTAATAAAGACAAAATCCTGACAAATAAATCAATACTTTATAGTATAACATATAGATTTTTTAATTTTCTTTTACTATGTATTAGCGTATTTTTTATGCATGAAATTTTTTTCAAAATTTTTATCAGTTTTCATGGATGCCCTTGCCATTAATATTCTTTTATTAATGACAAGCATTCTCTTTCTTATTTCAGGTATTATTCATTTCGGTATACTTTTTGCGGTGATTTTTATTCTTGTTATGCTTTTTTTAAGAGATCCGGAAAGAAAAATACATAAAATTCAAGATGGAATACTTGCCTCGGCTGACGGTAAAATACATAAAATTACTTCCGGAACCCACCCTTCTTTTAAAGGCAGGGTTAATAAAGTATTAATATTCATGTCTCCGCTTGATGTTCATAGAAACAGAGCACCTATAACAGGTAAAATAACCGCAATTGAATACATACCCGGTAAATTCAGCCCAGCTTATAAAAAAGGAATTGAAAACCTTAACGAAAAAAACAAAATTGAATTTTCTTCCGCCAGGTTAAAAGTTGTACTTACTCAAATCGCCGGGATTTTTGCCAGAAGAATAATCTGTAAAATAAAAAAAGGCGATAAAATCACTCAAGGATCGCAATTCGGTTTGATTAAATTCGGCTCAGCAAATGAGCTTGTTTTTCCCGCCGGATACAAAGTCTGCGTTAAGAAAAATGAAATGGTTAAGGCCGGAATATCAATAATCGCAAGGAAATCAAAATGAGCGCAGCTTGGCTTCCTAATATACTCAGTTTATCCAATTTATTTTTTGGATTTTTATCCATACTGGCAGCGCTGCGCGGCCGCTTTGATATAGCCGCAATTCTAATATTCGCGGCTATGCTGATGGATATGTTTGACGGCAGACTTGCACGCCTCATAAAAGCTGAAAATCCAATGGGAAAACACCTGGATTCATTGGCCGATCTTCTATCTTTCGGAGTAGCTCCCGGCATAATCTTTTACGCGGCATTTTTAGGACAAAAGCCTATTTACAGCATTTGGCCGAATCCGGAAATGATCCCCAATTTTATTCATCTTGGTATTGGTACGCTGGCTTTTATCTTCCCGCTTTTTACAGCTCTCCGCCTTGCAAAGTTCAATACCCTTGAATACGCCGACCATTTTGAAGGATGTCCTTCACCGGTAGCAGGAGGTACAGTCGTAGTTCTGATTTCGTTCCAGCAAATCCCGGGATTTTTTATTGACGGATTTCTAAAACCATTTAATATCCAGCTCCCGTATCAGATAATGATAGCCCTTTTTGTTATTATAGGGCTTTTAATGATATTAAAAGTCCGATTCACCAAAATTCAAAGAATTATATTAAATGCTTCAAGTTTTAAATCTCTTAAAGGCATAATATTAAACATTATGCTTTTTCTGGTTTTTATTCTGTTTTCAAAATTTTTTCTTATGATACTATCACTGCTCTATATAACAGTTTCTATAGTGAATCATGTTTTTGTTAAAAGAAAAGCTTAATGGTGCTTATAAAAATTCTATTGACAAAAGATAAAAATAACGTCTAAAATAATGTTATCAAAATCGTTGCGGCTGTAAAAAATATAGACTTCTGGTAAAAACCACAAAAAGGACTTAAAATGCTTATAAATGAAATTCTTCCCATAATTAAAAATGTAATACAAGAGAGTAATAGAAATTTCAGCTTAGCCTATATTGATAAAAACGCCTACCCTCATTCAAGTATAATGGGTTTCGCACATCTAAATAAAAATCTGTCTATTCTTATGGCGGCAAAAACCGATTCTAAAAAAGTTGAAGCAATTGGGCTCAACCCTAACGCAGAAGTAATATTCCAATCAAGAAACCGTAATTATATACTAAAACTTTACGGACAAATAAAACTGTCAAATTCACAAAAAACAATAGAAAAGATATTGCAGGCATATCCATTCCTTACTGATTATTTCGATCAGTCAGGTTCAAATATGATTTTAATTCAATTAAACACCATGGCAATCGAAATGGAATTCAAAGAAGCAGGCAATAAATGGCATGAAAAACAAAGCTTCCTTGTTAATAACGGAGAATTAACCGAAGTTGATGCAATAGAAATTGAAAAATCAGAAATTTCAAGTGAAGAAGGCATAATTTTTGGAACAAATCCTGACCGTCCTGTCATAGACATGGATCCTATAAAAAAAATGATCACAAGAAATCACGGAGAAATGCTAAACGCAATCACGGATAAAAACTTTGATGTATTAATGAAATACATATGTGATGACTTCATAAGCCATGATGGTCTTAACCATACTGAGTATAAGAATACCAATTCTGATATGTTTGGAAATATCCCAATGATGAACGCGGAAACCAACTGGGGACTAAGAGACTTTGAAATGAACCATGACGGCACAGTAACATGTCAATACTTTCATCAAATTACCCCAAGTAATTTGGATACTATTGCGGTTAAGGAAAAAGAAATATGGAAAAGAACTGATGATGAATGGCTATTGTTTAAAACAAAAAAAATTTAGACAAGTGATTGTTTAAAAATGAAAAATTTAACAAATATTTACGGGCTTGTATCAAATCCTGAAATACTGCTGACTATTAAAAGCACACTATCTTCGTTCAATTTTAATTTAACATTCGGAAAAACAATTGAAGAATTAACTGAAATTATTGATGGTAACGAAAAATTCATCTTTATATTCATAATTGATTTAAAAATTGTAAGTCCTGACGATTTTATGGCAATTCATAGAATAAAAAACAGCAAACGTTATTATAAAACTCCCATCCTGTTTTTTGGAAGCAATACACTGTTTCAAAAGCTCTTCCTGAATGTCCCATTTATTAAAGACAGCGTTTATGACTTTATACTGGATCCAATCCACAATGAAGAATTTAAAACAAGGATAGTTAAACTCATTGCTGATTATACGAGGTTTTATAAGGCAGAGATTCAGTTAAAAGACTCTCAGGAAACTCAGAAAGCTCTAATACAGGGAAGCAAACACAAAATTAATAAGTTCAAACAGGAAGTAAGAAAAAAAACACTGGATCTCGAGAACTTCATCATTGTTTCCCAGGAAATAGCACAGATCGCCTCTCAAGACCTGTTGAATGCTTTTTTGCTGTCAATTATGGGAACAACAATAACTTCGAATATCTGTGTATTTATAAAAACTATCAATAAAAAAGCAACATATATGCCCGGCGGACAAAAAGGGCTAAACGGAAAAGAAATCAGTGAAATTATTATTCATGAAAAATCAAAAATTATTCAGGATACTGTGATAAACCGCAATATTACCGATATAAAAAGTCTCAACATTGATAAATATCCGAAGGAAGACAAGGAACTAATTAAAAAACTAAACGCGAGATACATTATCGCAATAAAAAACAACAATGAAATCCTGGCTATTCTTTTTATCGGAGAAAAACTTACAAAAAAGGATTTTCAAAAAGAAGATTTCAATAAAATTCAGGTTATCTGCAATCAGGTCGGCAACACCCTCCAGAACAATAAACTCTCACAACTCAGGTCTATGTTTTCTCAGTACGTATCAAAAGACATGATCGATTTTTTAATAGAGAATCCGGAACTTCTCAAGCTCGGAGGTGTAAAACGTCATGCCGTTACGATGTTTGCCGATATCAGAAATTTTACAGCTATCGCGGAAAAGCTTGATCCGGAACAGGTAGTTGATCTCCTGAATACCTATTTTTCAACAATAGCTCAAATTGTTATAGACAACGGAGGCTTGCTGGATAAATATATCGGAGACTGCGTTATGGCGGAATTTGGAGTGCCTTTATCAAATTTTGATGATATAGAAAAAGCAGCCCGTACAGCCCTTTTAATACAAAAGGCAATATATAAATTTAATCACGACAGCGAATTCAAAGATCTGCCGTCTCTGCAGCTTGGCATAGGCATGCATTATGGAGAAGTAATTTCCGGCAACCTGGGTTCATTGAATAAAATGGATTATACAGTAATAGGCGACAATGTTAACATTGCATCAAGACTTGAAGGAAGAGCAGCTCCGGGCCAGATATTAATAACAGATGAATTTCTAAACCCTATAAAAAACTTCGTAAATGTATCTTTTATCGATGAAGCTTCATTAAAAGGCAAATCCAAAAAAGTAAAAATATATGAACTCCATAGTTTTATCGACGAGGAAATATTTGCCTATATTCAGGAAAAAGAACCCTACAGAGTCAACCATGTATCGCAGGTATCAAACCTCAATACAATAATGGGAAAAAAGCTGAATTACAGTGATAAAGAACTAAGAGACTTAAAGCTTGCAACACTACTGCTTGACATTGGAAGAAAAGAATTAGACTCATCAATTCTGGCTTCCGACAAGGAA
>JAGLSM010000128.1 GCA_023135745.1 Spirochaetota bacterium
CTTTTAAGAGCCGGAAGAGCCGCAACTCTAAATTTTCCAATTTCTTTTTGTGCAATCCAGGTCTTTAAATGCCCTGTCAACCACGCGCCCATTGGAAAATAGACTACCTTACCGTTTCTAATAGCCGCGTACCATTCATTTGTCCAATCGGATATCTTAGCATCCATCTTTGCTTCTCTGAACTTTCTTGCCCATTTTAAAGCGGCTCTCACAATCGGTCTCTTAAGATTAGGTTTACCATCCTTGTCAAAGTAACGATATTGAGAAGAGTTAAAAATCATAAAGAATATATATGAAGCAGTAGGAAGCAGCCATTGATCTATTTTACCATCTCCATCAGTATCCTTGGTAATCTTTTTACCCATATTATATACATCCTGGAGTGATCTAATTCTGTTTATATTAATATGGTTTTTATCAAGAACATCTTTTCTGTAGTAAATACATCCCGGAGCAATATCAACAGGCATTGCTATCATTTTTCCATCTGTAGTCATTGACTGCGCCCATTTGTAGGGAACTATATTACGTTTGTATTTCTTTGCATTGTAGTCTTTACCAAATAAATTCACAAACCCGCCACCTGCACCGAGCTGACCGATAAATTCAATTTCAACTGCCGCTACATCCGGAGCCCCTTGATTGGCTGCCATGGTTGTTATAAGCATATTATGATGATCCTGAAACCCCAGGGTTTTGAGCTTGATCTTTACCTTTGGAAATTTCTTTTTAAATTCAGGAATGAGTTCCTTGTAAGCAACATTTAGATTGGGATAAACAGCAACAATAAGTTCATTCGGTGAGTCACTTGACTTTCCCTTACAGTTTGTGAAAACAGCTAAACTCATCAATACGATTAGCAGTAAATTGATAAAAATAGATCTTTTTTTCATAAAATAGCTCCTTTTGAGTGTCTTTTTGTTTGTAAAGTGAACGTTATAGATTGTACAGTCGATATTACTAAAAAAGTATCATATAGTATTTTTTATGTCAATATTTTTCGTTTTACAGGTAAATGAATTTTAACAAAAAAACGCGGAGTAAACCCCGCGTTTTATATAGACCTTCTATTTATACTCTATGTATTACTCTTTTTGCCAATATACATCATCAATATAAAATGAATCTCCAACAACACATGGATCGCTCTTGAATATCGCAAAAAAACTGATATTAGTAAGAGTTCCGGAAAATGGTCTAGGACTTGTCTCAGGAACTCGTTTAAAACTGCTGAGCGGTATTCGTACTCTATACCAGTTACCATCATTAGTAAACTGAGCATACCCTGGATATTTATATGAAGAATTAGTCATTAATTCTTGTAAAGTCTTCCAGCTTTCACGCTCACTTATTACCAAGCCTTCTTTAATTCCAGCCTGAAAATCCACACCGGCATCAACCTTTGCCCAGAAATGGAGGTAACCAAAATTCCAGGCGGTCATGTTTGTGGTAGCTGCTTCCGTATTTGATGGATTTGAATATGAATAACCTACTCCATGCCATAAGGAAATATCATTTGTACAGGTAAATTTCAATGCTTTTAATCCTTCAGGAACACCTCCATAAACTGCGGTTTGTATAGTTGTATTAGATACCTGACTCTCGTTGGTAACATCACCATGAGTATCAAATAGCCAGAAGTTTATTCTTATTTTATAAGTCATTAAATAAGACTCTGTAAAAAACGGCATTATATTATCATCATATTTAGGAGTCGGTCTTATTGGTATATCGTCAGGAGGATCCCCGTATGGAATAACATCACAGGCTCCCAATGCTAACACCAAAACAACCCCTATAACAAACAGCTTCATTATCTTTATAGTCATACAAATACTCCTTTTCTTTTCATAAACAGACATCATTACAGCTGCTCATCCCAGGGGAAAGACCCCGGAGTCTTTATAACAAACCTGTTTGTCCTGATTAAAGCGGGATTATCCGGATCCTGATAGGGCTGTTCTACTATAGCATACCCGGACGGTTGACCGCCCAGTTCAACTATACCATCGTAGCACATGAGATTTATTGCCATCGGCCACCCCCCTGTTGTAAATGTCATATCTTCAAAGAAATATTCCAGACAGTTTTTGTATGCCTTGATGGCATGATTGGTCAACTGTGAAGAACCGTCCCTGACAGCAAGCTCATGAATAGCTTTAGCTGTATATAATTGAGGTTCTCCCCATCCTTCAAGGGTCAAAAAGGTTGCCCATACATAGAATTTTTCCCTGGCATACCTTGTGTCAAGCTGCTGTATATCCCATTTTAATAGATTCCAGTCCCCCCTGACATGAAAATCATGGAAATTATTATCTTCATCATCCATCACCGATGTATCAGGATAGATCCCCGCCTCGGCGGTTTTAATTACAAGCGGTTTTGTTGACAACGCAACCTTGTTAAGGTAATACGGATCCTGAGGTGTAACACCGCATGCCGCAACAATCAGCAAAGAAGCGATAAGCGTGTATAATAGTATATTTTTCATATTGATAAGTCTCCCTTCTCTTTAAAATACAAACCTGTAGTAGACTGAAACCTCATGCATATGATGGTTTTTTCCGTCCAGCCATTCCTCAGGGACTGAGTATTCATCAAGATTTCTGTACTCATATAAAAATCCGATTTTATTTGATCTTCTCCTGTTAAGAAGACCGTCAAGCATTATTGAAAAATCGAATTTGATCTGCCACGGATAAGTAAAATTCCACTCCTTCATCCAGTCATAAGGACCCCAACCGTCCTTAATAACCTCAAGAAGAAACATAAACTTACTATGAAGCCAGACATCCAGTTTTAAGGCCTGATAACTTACAGCGCGGTATGCACGATATGGTTCATTGAAATCAAAAAATTCATGCTTTGGAGTATCCCCGCCGAAATGCCATGCCTGCTGTTTTGCAATCTCAAGTCTGGTTATAATTTTAAGCACCGGGGAAGGATTAAGCACTAGTTTCCCGGCAAGTTTAAATACACTGTCTCTTGGAAAACCATTCGGCAGACCTAGAGTCTTACCGCCTTCATCGTACCAGAAGGTATAACCGTCTGTCGCTGTTGTGTACTCTGTATAGTTAAATACGATATTATAGGCAACCGGAGACGTTTCTCTTCTATCATTATCCCAATTGAAGAACCATGTACCGCCTGAAGGGTCATATTCAAAAGCAATCTCGTATGAATTTGCAGCCCTGTTCTCCATAACAGCAAAAGGATCATCAATACGGTTTCTGGCTTTTGTACCGGGATACATAAAAGGTTCGTAGAGAGCAGCCTCAATATTAGGAAGTGCGTCTACAAGGTTCTTACGTATCATAACGCGGGGACGTAATCTCATACCTGCATTGAAATTTAATGTAATCCCTCCTTCATAGACAATCTTATTACCGTATCTTGAAAAAGGCATATAAGATCTTCCAAAATTGAGGAACGGATTGCCTCCATCTGCTACAATTCCTGAATACATGAACTGAAAATCAAAATGGAAAAATGTATTAAGCTTAAAATCCGCCTTCAGTCTTCCGCCAAGTGTATCGGATAAGCGCACATAATCCTGAATTACATCAAGATTGGTATTTAGATAACCTGTTCCGCTTGACTTTTCTGTATATCTGAAACCCTTACCGATCTTTTCGGTACCGGACATTATTCCTCCAAATTCTAACTTGAAACCGGTAATGGGTATCCACTGGAAATAGAGTGTTGTTACCCTTGTCGCCCAGTCAACCGGATTAATAGGATAAACTGACTGAATTTCCCTGAATTCTTCCTTATGAACAAAGGCAAATTCAAATTTATTGAAATTGTTCTCCACGAAATCTTTTGCTATATATCCATCTGAAGTATAATGATACTTGACCATAACCTGAGGATTAGCCCCCCAGTAAATCTCATTACCAAGAAGTATTTTCCATCCCTTGATTATTCCAAGCTTGCCGTCAAATTCAATACCGGAAGGAGCTTTGGTATGCCAAATATCCATACCACCCATGTCTGTAGATTCAAGGTAAAGTCCGTACCAGTCACCTTCGTAACCCCAGTGAAACCTGGGGACATGGTGAAATACATTGATACTGAAATCAACGGTTTCAAACGTCGCATTAAGGCTGTATATCTCAATCCGTTCCTTATCCGATATCTCAACATAATCCTGAACAACAGGTCTGTAAACGCCATTCGTAATTTTAGTAATAAGAACCACCTGCTGTCCCCTGTTGAAGCTTTCATAATCCGGACCCGTAAGTTTCCTCGGGATACCGCCCATTATATTAAGCTTAAAATCACCAAATAGGTTTTTAAACGGTTTAAAATGAAAATTAAGAAACACCATCTCTCCATGACTAAAATCAGCCAGCCTCTTGTTAAAAAGACCATCATCCCATCCAGTCATAACCCATTCTCCCCGCATCTCCCCGCCGGTAAGTGATAAGGCATCCATAGTATCAGGACTAAATTTTGATCTATATCTAAGCCAGTCCTCAACTGCCGATTTCTGAACCTTATCCTCGATACTTATACCGTCAATTCTGCGTCTAATTTGCGCTGCCGTTAAGTTATATGGATTTATCTTAAAAATTTCCTGAAGAACATAATAAGCTGTCTTTGGATATGTCTTTGTGATACCGTCAGTTCCGGGATATCCTTGAGCAGTTATACCCCACCATTCTTCTGTCATGTTGTTGAGGTTAGTCCTCCAGTCAGGAGCCCATCCACCCCAAATTTTACCCCAGCTGGATACAGTTTGATGGTCGTATAAAAATTCTTCAAGAAGGTACTTCCACCACTCGTCACGCCATTCAAACTGGAAACCGCCAAGACAGTTGGATCCCTGATTCCCTTTCCCATGGCTGTTTAATAAAATATGCCGCCATTGTGATCTGATCATCTCTGACTGAACTCTCTCCATTGGCTTCCTGTTGTAGGAATCGTACCTGTCACATCCAAACTCGGTAAAAACAATCGGTTTATTTAAAATTTCCCGAACTTGTCTAAAGATGGTCTTCTTCTTTTTTGCATCATAGAATGTCGGCCCTCTATATACGTTTGCTCCATAAATATCAATATTAGGAGCATATTTTGCCAGCGTTTCGGCAAAAAGGATATCTCCATTGACATACATATAAGGGTGGTTCCTGTCAATTTTCTTACATTCTCTTACAACCTCCCCTATAAGAGAGTATAAATGTTTTGCCTTTGCAGGCCTCTGTTTATCAAAGGGCATATCCTGGATATCGCCCCCTTTCCAGAAAAGACGAAAGTTATTTTCATTACCAATATTATAAATAAGAAGCCCCGGAACATCTTTATACCTTCTGACCATTGCCTTAATCTGATTGATTATATTTATTCTTGTCCTTTTATTGTCGTATAAAGTAGGATTCTGCCAGTAGCCGTCAACAAAGGCTCCGTAACTTCCGCAGTAATGCTGTATAATATGCATTATCCCCCACTTTTCATACATATACTTGATCCATTTCGGAGGAGGTGGAGCTTCGCCAAAATGCCTGATTGTATTTATACCTGCTTTTTTCAGAAGAGCCATTTCATAATCAAGCTGCTTCATTACCTTTTTATCGGGTTGGTTATATCTATTATACATGAAGTACTGACCCATGGGTTTTGGATCCCATACAACTCCCTTAATAAAATAATCCCGGCCGTCAACCTGCAGTTTCCATCCCCTCGCATCACGGATGACTCTGACCACATTACCCTTGGCAAAGGCGCTTGAAAAGAGAAGCAGAAGCAGAATAACCTGCAATAATCCCGATATAACGAATCGGGATAAAACACGCCGCCCTCTCTTTGGTATTTGGCAATACTTTTCCATATTTCCTCCAATCATCATAAATTCCCTATTTTTTAAAATCAACCATAATCACTTTATCCATTAACTCTATAAAAAGAGTCTAATTATCCATAAATCAGTTACTACTTAAGCCAGTAAATATTATCAATATAAACAGGAATAATGTCAGGCGGTGACGCGCTTGGCACCGGATCATAGCTAAGGAGAAATAATCCGGTTATTTGGGTTAGATCAAGACCCTGTGCTGTAAAATAAGATAAATCCACTGAAAGATCGTTTTCCCATGATCCTGTAGCGTTAAATCCATGATCTTCTATTTTTACAAAAGTAGTCTTAACACCTTCCTGACCATGTTCAACCTTTAAATTAAGAGTAGTAGCTGTTGCTGAATAGATACTGAAATAGATCTTACCTCCATCCAATCCGAAAAGATCCAGCGGAAGCCTGACAGCAGGTGAAGGAGGCACAGGATTTCTTAACACAAACCCGGTACCAAAATAATCATCAGCTAAAGTATAGGTAAGTTTAATAACATTAGTCCCGTCAGAAGAATTCGCAATACCAAAATTTGCTGCCAAATCATTTGTTACAAGCGAAGGAGGAGATGTTAA
>JAGLSM010000129.1 GCA_023135745.1 Spirochaetota bacterium
GTCATTTTTCAAAAAAATAGGGCTGCGCAACTTATGTGTGTTTATATTATACTTTATTTTTTAGATTTTGCAAAAAGCTCAGGGTTTAAGTGTTTGCTTATAATATTTTTCAAATTCGGCAGGACAATCCATTTTTTTACATTGTTCTATAAAATCCATGAAGGCATCAATGCGCTGCACAGTAATCGCGCTTATATGGTGTTCCAGTTTGCAGGCATCATCTTCAGCTACAGCAGGATCAATTTTAAGTATATCAACAAAAAATTTCTTAATACCCAAATGAATTTTATATATCCTGGTTGCCTCTTTAACACCTTTTTTCGTCAGCTGAATATATCCGTATTTTTCAAATTCGACATGCCCGGTCTTTGAAAGATTTTTAACGGCAGTGTTAACACTCGGCATTGATACTTTTAATTTTGTACTTATATCTTTTACACGTACAACGGGATGTGTTTTGTTGATTATGAATATTGTTTCAAGATAATCTTCAGCGCTTGCGGTTAGTTTATTCAACATGGTTTAACCCTTTTTGAAAATTAAACAGCAACTTTTTCAGCTTCTTTTGGAGAAGGCTTTTCTTCGAGAATAGAAGGATCATTGGTATGTATACATTTTGTTGGACAAACCTTCACACATGCGCCGCATGCTGTACATTTATCATAATCAATCTTTGCCAGAAAATTATTAACATGAATCGCGTCATCCTGGCAAGCCTTCTCACACTTCTTGCAGCCTATACAGGAAACCTTGCAGTACTTATTGCAGACACCACCCTTATCTGTTGTATTGCATGCAACAAACACAGGCTTATTTTTTGCAACAAGCTCAATTAAATGTTTAGGACATGCCAGTACACAGGCTCCGCAACCGGTACATTTTTCATCAATTATGACTGTATTTCCGTTTTCATCTATCTTTATCGCATCAAAATTACAAACCTTTACGCATGAACCAAGACCAAGACAACCTGTTGGGCATTCAAGGAATCCACCAAATAAAGCATTTGCTGAAACACAATCGTATGTCCCGTTGTATTTGTATTTTATTTTTGTTTTTACATCATCCCCGCCGCAGTAAATTCTGGCAGTCATCGGGGTTTTCTCACTGGCATCAACACCGAGAATTGATGCTATTTTTTTTATAACATCTGAGCCTCCGGGCGCGCATAGAGTTGTATCAGCATTTTCATTTGCCAGTGCTTCAGCATAGGCGGAACACCCGGCATATCCGCAAGCGCCGCAATTAACCGACGGGAGAATTTCCTCGAGATCCTGAATTTTTGGGTCTTTTTCTACTGCGAGTCTTTTATTCGCATATGCAAGACCAAATCCAAAAATACCGGCAAGTCCTGAAATAACTGCAATTGACGCAAGAATTGTTTCCATTATGAGTTACTCCTTAATCATTCCTACAAATCCCATAAACGCAAGGGACATTAACCCTGCTGTTATAAAGGCAATGGGAGTACCTCTTAGCACCCTTGGGATTCTTGAGTCTTCCATGCGCTCACGTAAACCTGCCATCAAAATCAAAGCAAGCGTGAATCCAAGACCGGCTCCAAAACCATAGACACTGCTGTATAACAGATCAAATTTCTTTTGAACATTTATTGTCGCCGCACCTAAAACCGCGCAGTTTGTAGTTATAAGGGGGAGATAAATCCCAAGTGATTTATAGAGACTGGGAGAAACCTTTTCAATAATCATTTCAACAAGCTGGACGAGTGAAGCAATTACCAAAATAAAAGCTATAGTTTTTAAATACTGAATCTCAAAAGGAACCAACAGATATTTATAAACAAGAAAAGTCACAATGGATGACAGCGTCAGAACAAAAGTTACAGCCATACCCATACCAATTGCTGAATCCAACTGTTTGGATACCCCGATAAATGGACAAATGCCGAGAAATTTTGCGAGAACAAAATTGTTTACAAATATGGCACTTGCTACAAGAAGTAGAATTGCTTCAATAGACATTATTTACCACCCGTTATTAAAAGATTTTCTTTTTGCAATATGAGAAGTCATCAGAGTATAGACGTTAGTATTTGGATTCGGTTCTTTTTTCCTTGAATTAAAATACCCCATCAACAATCCTAAAGTCAGGAAAGCTCCGGGAGGAAATATCATGACAAGTGCCTTGTGTTTCATAAGGAAAGGTATTTTAATAATTGTTCCTATTGATTTTCCAAATAGATCAATCTGGAGAGTAAGGGTTCCGCTCCCCAATATCTCTCTAAAAAATGATAGAAGAATTAACGCGAGCATAAATCCAATTGCCATACCCAGACCGTCAAGCATTGATGCTGCAGGTTTATTTTTAGATGCAAATGCTTCCGCCCTTCCAAGGATAACACAGTTAACAACAATAAGAGGAATAAAAATCCCAAGAGCATCTGCCATACTTGGAATAAACGCCTGAAGAACAAGATCAACAATGGTAACAAATGACGCAATGACAACAATAAAAATGGGTATTCTTATCTTTGCAGGAACAAATCCCCTGATAAGAGAAACCACAAGATTGGCAAAAAATAAAACAAACATTGTTGCAACACCCATGCCTATCCCATTAATTACTTTTGTAGTTACCGCAAGTGTCGGACAAAGACCCAGCAGGAGTATAAATATAGGATTCTCTTTGAAAATTCCTCTGGTAAAATTTTTCATTTAATCTTCCCCATTTTCTTTAATACGGTATAAACCTGCAGAATGGACTTTGATAATGTTGAGTCAAGTTCGTTTAAACCCTTTGCTTCTTTAAGTTTCTTTTCATTTGAAAATAGGAATAATCTCCTGTTGAACAGTGCATTTACAAACGGTCTTTTTGTATTGAGCGTAATCTCAAACAATCTTGTATTGTAAAGGCGTGAATTGGCTGATTCTATTCCTGCAATAGCAAGATATTTTTTACCATTTACTTTAAAATACAGCTTAGCAACATAGCCTTTTATAAAATTAAAAAATTTTGCTGTGAATAACTTGTTAATCATACCTGTATTTATGGTTTTATCTTTGATATTAAATTTCAACTCAATGAGTTTTCTCGTATAAGGGATGATTTTAAGATATTTCTCAGGTATATTAAGATTTACATTATATTCAGCAATTATGAACCTCGCTGCCATTAAACTGGTATACAAAGCATCTTTAAGAGCGGCCGATGTTATAGTAGCGCTTGTCATTGTATCCACTTTACTATTCGGATTAATAGACGTCATCCCCTTGAATTTTCCTTTAAAGAATTTTAAGAGAAGCTTTTCAGCGTCCTTGCCCAGCCCCGGAGTCTCGGCGCTTTTAATAACAGCATAACTTGATATTACAGGGACTTTTCCTCCGTCATTAGTCAGGATCTGCACACCGATAACAAATTCTATCTTACCGGCATATCCTTCAGGAGAATATCCTTCAAAGACATAACCGAGTAACGAGCCGTTTTTATCATATCCTGTATAGTAATTGTCATAAATCATTGATTTTGTCTTTAATACAGATTTATCAGCTGAAAAGGTTTTCATGATTTTTTTGTGTAAGTTCTTTTCTCTTTTTAATGCAAATTTCGATGATTTAAGAACGTTTTTCCGTGCTTCAGTTTTTTTCTTTATCATTACCTGTTTTATTGGATCTCTGGTAATTAAATCAACAAATCCGAGCAATCCCGCGGCTATTAGGGAAATAATAAACAGTATAAATGCGGTTTTTAATAGATCCTTCATGCTTTTTTCTCCTTGCCTGGTGTTCCGAATATTCCTAGACGGAACAATCTGTCAATAAGCGGCACGGCTATGTTCATTAATACAATGGCAAATGAAACACCTTCTACATTACGGCCTGTAAGTCTGATTAGAACTGTTATAATCCCGCAGCCTACCGCAAATAGAACCCGTCCTTTAAAAAGCATGGGCGAGGTCACCCAGTCGGTTGCCATGAATATCGCGCCAAGCATTAATCCTCCTGACAGTATGTGGTAGAGAGGATCTCCTGTAAACAAGGCCGGTGTAGAGGCATTTAAGCCTCCGAATATCCATGCAAGAATAGCTGTTGTAAGGATATAGAATACCGGAATTTCCCAGTTTACAATCTTTCTGATTATGAGAAAAACACCCCCCAGAATAAGCGCAGCCGCCGATACTTCTCCTATACAACCGGATGTCTTTCCAAGAAAAAGATCCAAATGTGTAGGCAGGGTGCCGGCATTAAATTTCAAGGCGGCAAGAGGAGTAGCTGATGACACCACATCCGGGGACATTGGCGCTGCCCAGCCAGATGTCATGAGTCTTGTCCACGCGAAAAATACAAATATACGTCCGCCTAGAGCAGGATTCATCCAGTTCTGGCCCAATCCTCCAAAAGCAAGCTTTATCACCGCAATGGCAAACACACTGGCTGCAATAGGAATATATATGGGCAGATGTCCTCCGGCTGAAGCCGGTAGATTATATGCTATAAGAAGGCCTGTCAAAAAAGCACTCCCGTTAATTACAGTAATTCTTTTTCCGATCAGTAAATTAATTATCAATTCTGTTAGAACGGCAGCTCCAACTGAAACCCCTATTGTAATAATAGCTGATATTCCAAAAACAAAATAAGACCAGACTCCTGCCGGAATAAGGGCAATTACTACGCTCCACATTACGACAGGCAGTTTATCTTTTGTTCTAATATGAGGAGAAGATGAAATTAAAAGTGAATTATCTTGTGCCATTAAGCTTCTCCTTTTCTTCTGGCAATCTGTCTTAACTTACCAAGTTTAATGGTTTGTGCTAAATGTTTCTGTGACGGGCAGGTATATGAGCAGCAGCCGCATTCAATACAGTCATTCTGTCCTTGTTCAATTGCTTTTTCTGCTCTATCCAGTTCAATAGATGTACACAATAATGTAGGATCAAGACCCATAGGACAAACAGAGATACATTTTCCGCATCTTACGCATGGCGCATGATGATAAGCTTTTGCCTGCTTTTTTGATAAGACAAGAATTCCGCTTGTACCTTTTGTTACAGGCATTTCATCGTTGTATTGCGCAAGTCCCATCATTGGGCCGCCCATCACTATTTTACCCGGATCTTCTATAAGTCCTACCTCTGCGAGAACATCCTTGATCATTGTTCCTATTTTTATTTTATAATTACCGGGATTTTTAACAATTGACCCTGTAACGGTAACAACCCTTTCTGTAAGAGGTTTGCCGTCAACAACCGCCTCTTTAACAGCAACGATAGTCCCGATATTGGATACTACAACCCCTACATCAAGCGGAAGACCGCCGGAAGGAACTTCTCTTCCAAGAATAGCTTTTATAAGCTGTTTTTCACCGCCCTGAGGATATTTATGTTGTAAATCAACAACTTCTATACCTTCAATATTTGAAACTGCCTCGGAGATTTTTTGAATAGCCTCAGGCTTGTCATCTTCTATGCCAATATACACGTTTTTAACGTTCAGAAGTTTTTTTGCTATTTCAATACCGATAAGCATATCATCAATCTTTTCAAGCATCACTCTGTAATCTGCGGAAAGGTACGGCTCACATTCAACAGCATTTATAACAAGTTCAGTTATTTTTTTGTCACTCGGCACCGAGTATTTTATATGTGTTGGAAAGGTAGCACCGCCAAGACCTACAATGCCCATATCCTTTATTTTTTTAATTATATCCTCACAAGACATATCCTTCCATTTAACCGGTGATTTCCCCGTCCGGGACATATTTAATTCACCTTCAAATTCTATTACAACCATCTCAGTCATCGATCCAATGGCAGAATAGCCCTTTTTTATTTCAAGAACCTTGCCGGGAACTGAAGAATGAATATTAACAGACACAAAACCGCTCGACTCCCCTATTACATCACCTGTTTTTACTATATCCCCGGGTTTTACAACCGCATTTGCAGGTACCCCAATATGTTGTGAAAGTGGTATTGATACAAAATGAGGCAGATCCGCATTTTTTATTTCATTATCCATGGTATTAAATCCCAGACTACGGGGATGAATACCCCCCAGAGGAAAGGTGGATGGTTTGATTTTGGTTTTCATTATTTTACCACACTGTTAGGTTTGATAAAAGATTAGCAATAATGCCCTGCCATTTCAAGAAAAAATCATTTGCAGAGTAAATAATATGGTATTTGTAAAGGCATTCTGCGAACATCGAGCGGAGCCGAAATGTAAGGCGAAGCAGCATTTTTGAACTCCTGTTTTTATTCTATATTTAGAATACGATTCAGTTGAGGAAAAGTGAATGAAAAATTTTCAATCACACATTTATTGAAAGGATTATGTTTTGATGTCTCTTTGCTGAATTGTAAAGAATTTCAGCGCCTTTTTTACCTGTTATAGCCCAATAAAATCTGTTTTGGATTAAG
>JAGLSM010000013.1 GCA_023135745.1 Spirochaetota bacterium
ATCTGATTAATGCTTGTCTTTTTGTCTGGTTTCCCTTGGATGATGAATATATTTCGAAGAGAAGTTGAAAAAAAAGTCTGATTATCATAGCGCCAATAACTGCAGAGAATAGCCCGTCCAGGACAAATAACCCGAAAAATGAACCGGTTGAGATGATAAATACTCCTATTGAAGAAATGGCATGGTTTCTGGATTTTAAAGATTTGAATATCTGAAGGAATGATACAAAATTTTTACCAATATTTAACTGATATCTTGAAAGAGAAAAAAGTGTAATTGCAAATAGAAAGCTGAAAGTACGTGACATAAGATCTCTCTTGATTGGTACAGGATTGAAAATCCCCATTAAACCGAGTATTAACAAGATTACTCCGGAAATCCCGGTTAACAGCAGCAGGAAATTCAAAGCATATTTAATATTGTGCTGTTTTAAATTTACTTCAGTTCTGGTTAGAATTATATAATCTTTAATCTGGTATATTCCGTCTGATATCAGAGAAAGGCATCCTGTAAAAATTCCTGTTAAAATTTTCAGGATAGATGTTGTTATTCCTATTCGGTTTCCTGTTTCATTACAATAATCAAGTGTTGACAGCTTTTCCCGCTGCCTTGCTATCTTGCTTTTAAGACGGCTGGCGTTGGTAAGTCTGACGCCTTCATCTGTTAAATGATTATATTTTTTTTCGATAGTAACTAATTGTTTTTTTGCAAGTTTATTTATCAACCCGGTCACCTGATTGATTTTTAATTTATTTTTATTTGATTGGCTGCTGCCGTTGGAGCCGTTTATCTCCTTAAGTATTTCTTGTGAAGTAAGAGGCAGGTCAGTCAGAATGTTCAGTATCCGGTATTCATCTTTATCAAGTCCTTTTAAGACTTGACGCGCTTTTAACCAGTTTTTAATCATGTACTCAGCCCCTGTTACTGTATTTCAAAGTGAGTATCCGAGATATCCACAAGAATACTTTTATAAAAGTTATGATAAGTCAGGTTAATGGTCAAATAAATATTGAGGTGTTTTGGATGACTTTACATCATTTCCAGCATGTAAGCTATCCATGATTTAACTATGTCTATATTTAATAACTTTCATTTTTTCTAATGTTACAAGCCCTTCTTCTATTGTCTCATCAATAAACGGCATGAGTTTATTAATGTTTTCCTCTGTATCAACAATTTCAATAATAACCGGTAAATCTTCAGATAAAGATAATATTTTTGAAGTATGAATACGGCTGTCCGCGCCAAAACCCAGGATTCCTCTAGTAACAGTTGCACCCGCGAGATTTAATGACCTGGCTTTTAAAACGATTTGCTCATACAATGGCTTACCTTTGTAATGATCATTTTCACCTATAAAGATTTTTAACATTAATGCTTGTTCCGGTAATTTCATAGAAAAACCTATCTTATAATTTTAAATATAAATCGGGAAGTTATTATTCCTATAATAACCATAACCAAGCATAGAATATTATTCAATACTAAATTTGTAATACCCAATTTTATTTCTCCATCTCTAAAGAGATTGATTGTTTCAAGTGAATAAGTTGAAAATGTTGTAAAGGCTCCCAGGAATCCAATAGTTAAAAAAGATTTAATATCACGGGAGATTATAACATAGTCGAAAAAATAAAAAACAAAACCTATCAGGAATGAACCACCGGCATTAACGAAGAGAGTTCCGATTGGTAATGTTGTATTGAAAATAGATTGAATATTTTTTGATATTAAATATCTGAATGCGGCACCCAGGCTTCCGCCTAAAGCGATAAATAATAAATGCTTCAAGTGATGACTCCAATATTATATATCCGGAAGTTATCAGCCATATTCGGCGACCAAAGGTAAACTCCATCACATATGCTAAAAAATATTATTGAATCTTCTTATTGTCAATTATTTTAAAACAGAATTGTGCAACGCTTTTATAATAAAATTTACACAAAAATAATTATCATAAGGCATTTGCGCATACAGCGCAAATGCCTTAAAAAGATACATCTTGACAGGGTGACCGGTATCCTCTACTCTAAGCAACATATTGATACACGAAACAGATATCTCAAAAATTATTGAAAAAATTATTAATAATATCCAGATCCCAAGTACGGTCTATCGCCTGCAGTTCAATAAAGATTTTACTTTTAGATCAGCGATGGAATATATCTCTTATTTTAAAGAGCTGGGGATTGACGCGATTTATTGTTCCCCCTATTTAAAGGCTAAGCCCGGGAGTCTGCATGGATATAATATTACTGACCCGAGTGTTATTAATCCGGAATTAGGTTCCGAAGATGACTTCAACGCATTTTGCGGGATGCTTGAGGAAAACGGACTTTCTCAAATAATTGATGTTGTGCCTAATCACATGGGTATAATAGGTAACGGTAACCCCTTATGGAATGATGTACTGGAAAACGGTCAGGCATCCAGATTTTCGGATTTTTTTGATATTGACTGGAATCCATCAAAAAGGGAATTAAAAAACAAGGTACTGATCCCAATACTTGGAGATCAGTTTGGGCAGGTCCTTGAAAATTCTGAAATTCAGCTTTTTTTTGATGACGGCGAGTTTTTTATAAAATACTGGTCTCACAGGCTCCCTCTTGCTCCAAAGACATATCCATTGATATTAAGCCTCAGGATTGATGATTTATCAAATTTATTGGGGGCGGAGCATGAAAATTTAATTGAGTTAATGAGCATTATAACGAGTTTTAATAATCTTCCGGACAGACTCGAAACAGATGAAAAGAAAATAGAGGAGCGGTACAGAGAAAGCAGTGTGGTGAAAAAACGCTTATCCAATATTTGCGGAGAGTCCGAAGAAATACAAAAATATATTGATGAATGTCTGGTTATTTATAATGGAGAAAAAGGTGTTCCGGAGAGTTTTGATCTGATTGAAGATCTATTAAACAAACAGGCATACAGGATAGCTTCATGGAGGGTCGCGGCTGAGGAAATTAATTATAGAAGGTTTTTTGATGTTAACGAATTGGCCGCTATTCGTGTTGAAGACGACAAGGTTTTTTATTTTTACCATGAAAAAATAATGAGTTTATTGAGAGATAAAAAAGCTCATGGACTAAGGATTGATCATCCTGACGGGCTTTACAATCCACGGCATTATTTTATAAAACTTCAAAATTATTATTTGCATACAATGGTCATAAAGAATATTGAGGATACAGGCGCAAATCTTTCGGATAGCGATTTCAAAAAAATAAAAAGAATCTGTGAAAAAGAGGATTATGCCGCAAAACTCCCTCTCTATCTTGTGATTGAAAAAATCCTGGAGAGGAAGGAGGATCTTCCTTCAGAGTGGTGTGTTCATGGTACGGTAGGATATGATTTTTTAAATGCTCTTAACGGGCTTTTTATTGATAGGGAAAATGATAAAAAATTTGACGCTATTTATAAAAAGATAACAGGATTCAAAATGGATTTTGAAGACCTGCTCTATCAAAAGAAAAAGAATTCCGCGAAATTTAATATGCCGGCGGAAATCAATATACTTGCTTTCAAACTGAACCAGATATCGGAACGCAACAGGAACTATCGAGATTTTACTCTTAACAATTTTGTTATTGCTGTTCGGGAGATTATAGCTTGTTTTCCTGTTTACAGGACCTATATTGCTCCTGATACAAAGGACGTTTCCGAGAGGGACGAAAAGTATATAAACATTGCTGTAGAAAAAGCTAAAAGTCTAAATAGGAGTATGAGTGCTCTGGTATTTGATTTTATACGCGAAGTTCTTCTTCTAAGAATTGACTCACGAATAGGTATTGAAGAAAAAAATCTCTACCGGGATTTTGTTTTGAGATTCCAACAGATCACAAGTCCTATAATGGCTAAGGGTATGGAGGATACTGCTTTTTACATAAACAATAGATTCATATCTCTAAATGAAGTTGGAAGTGATCCTGTATATTTTGGATATTCAAGGAGCGAATTTCATCGCCAGAATCTTGCGCGTAGTATAAGTTGGCCGTCCGGATTTATCACAACCTCAACGCATGATACAAAGCGAAGTGAAGATGTAAGGATGAGGCTTAACGTCCTTAGCGAATTACCTGATGAGTGGAAAACCCAGGTTAACAGATGGATGAGAATAAATAAAAAACATAGGACAATGATAAATGAAGTGCTTTTACCTGACAGGAATACCGAATATTTTATTTATCAGACGTTGGTAGGAATATGGCCCGATTATACAATTAAATCGGAAGATTATAATGATTATGTTGAAAGGATATGGGAGTATCTTCAGAAAGCTGCCAGGGAGGCCAAACTTTTTACCAGCTGGGTTGATCCCGATGCTGTTTATGAGGAGGCTGTTAAAACTTTTCTTGAACGAATCCTAAACAAAAAGAGGAGTAAATATTTTCTTAAAATTTTTCTGCCGTTTCAGAAAAAAATCGCGGGTTATGGAATGTATAATGACTTTTCATCGCTGGCTGTGAAAACAGGCTCTCCGGGAGTGCTTGATATTTATCAGGGAATTGAATTGTGGGAGTATACTCTTGTGGATCCTGACAACAGGAGGCCGGTTGATTATGATTTAAGATGGCATCTTTTAAACCGGGTAAAAGGGGTGATGGATCAGGATAAGAACTATGAATCAAAACTTATGGAGCTTTTAGAGGAAAAGAAAGACAGCAGGTTAAAGTTGTATATTCTATGGAGAGGTCTTCATTTCAGAAAGAAATTTAAAAATATTTTTATTAAATCCGAATATATTCCTCTTGAAGTAGAAGGTGAGAAACAACGGCATATTGTCGCGTTTATGCGCAGACATGAAGGTCAATATGTATTGATAATCGCGGGAAGATTTTTTTATACACTGTTAAATGGTTTTAGTGATTTGCCTATAGGTGCTGATGTATGGAAAGATACAAGGATTATTCTTCCGTCAGATTTTCAACAGGGAAAGACAATAGATGTATATACAGGCACAGAAGTCACGGTAAAAACCGGGGACGGAATATTATATATGGAATTAAAAGATATTTTCACACATTTCAGTTTTGCTATGCTTACAAATGTAAATCTCGGTTAATTAATATGGGGGGGGAATTGGAAAGCTTACCATTGGAACTTCATCTTGGCGCTAATTTCTTAAATAACGGAAAAGTATCATTTCTTGTTTGGGCGCCAAGGAGCAGAACTGTTTCTATTAAGATAAGAAAAAATAATGAAGCATGCGATTCCTTAGTGCCTATGAAGGCTATTAATGATGGTTTTTATTATAATGAGATGGAGGATGTATCTGAAGGAGATTTATACTCCTATGTTCTTGATAATGACAAAGAGCGTCCTGATCCTGTTTCACGTTATCTTCCGGAAGGGCTTCACGGCAGGACAGCTTTGATTGATCCAAAGAGTTTTAAGTGGACGGATAATGACTGGAAAGGCATTGGTATTGATGAGCATATAATTTATGAGCTTCATACCGGCACCTTTACTTCCGAAGGAAGCTTTTCTTCAATTATAAAAAAACTACCCTATTTAAAGGATCTTGGAATTACATGTATTGAACTAATGCCTGTCGCGCAATTCCCGGGAAAAAGAAACTGGGGATACGATGGAGCCAGCTTATATGCCGTACAGGATAGTTATGGCGGTCCTGATGGGCTTAAATCTCTTGTGAACGCGTGTCATAGAGAAGGTATCTCTGTATGTCTTGATGTTGTGTATAACCATCTGGGGCCTGAAGGGAATTACCTGCATGATTTTGGTCCTTATTTTACTGATGAGTATCATACACCCTGGGGGATGGCAATTAATTATGACGGACCGGATAGCGGGCCTGTAAGAAATTTTATAATATCCAACGCGCTGTACTGGATAACAGAATATCACATAGACGCGCTTAGACTGGATGCTGTACATGGTATTTATGATTTTGGAGCTAATCACATCCTTCAGGAGTTAAAACAGGAAATAATAAATGCTTCGTTAAAAATTGGAAGGACTGTATGTGTTATCGCTGAAAGTGATCTCAATGACAGCAGAATTATTAGAGGGACGGAGGTTGGCGGTTATGGTCTTGATTCGCAGTGGAGTGATGATTTTCATCATTGTCTGCATACGGTTTTAACAGGGGAAAATAAGGGATATTATAGTGATTTTGGGTCAATCGAAGACCTGGCTAAATCTCTTCAAAATGCTTTTGTCTATGATGGTATGTATTCTGCTTTTAGAAAAAGAAAACACGGTAATTCTACAGCTGGTTTATCTCCTTCATCATTTGTTATCGCGTCTCAAAACCATGATCAAATAGGGAACAGGGCAAAGGGTGACAGGCTTAGTTCAGGCATTTCATTTCAGCAGGAAAAAGCTGCTGCGCTGCTTCTTCTATTATCCCCGTATATTCCGTTGATTTTTATGGGGCAGGAGTACGGAGAAACTGCGCCATTTCAATACTTCATAGATCATGGTGACATGGATCTTGTGAAGGCAGTAAGGGAAGGCCGCAAGAAGGAGTTTGCTTCTTTTGGATGGAATGATATTCCCGACCCCGACAGTGTGCAAACATTTAAGGATTCAATGCTGAATTGGGACTTGCTTAGTGAAAATGATAACGAAAAAAATCATAAATACTTATTCCGTTTTTATAAGGATCTTATTGTCCTGAGAAAAGAAAGGCTGGCCGGTAAAATAAAAAAACTGACTGATTTTTCTGTATGTTATGATACCAATAAAAAATGGATTTCACTTGAGTACTTAAAAGACTTCGGAATAAAGCTTGCGTATATTGTATCCTTGTCGGATGAAGAAATTACGATTGATTTTCCTTTTGTAGATAAAAAAATTGAGGATAAAAAGAGAAAATCAATCCTGATTGACAGTGAAGATCCTGTCTATGGTGGATCAGGTAAAGATGAAACTATATCTGGGCAGATAGTTCTAAAACCTTGGCAGGTGAAGGTTTTAGGGTAGTTTTACTTCCATTGATACTTTCTGGCGGCTCTGTTATGTTCCCTGCCTGTCCTTGAAAAGTGATGTGATCCGTCGTTTTTCGCTACAAAGTATAGGTATCTGTGTTTCTCCGGATTTGCGGCTGCCTTGATTGAACTCATGCCGGGGTTGCCGATTGGTGACGGAGGAAATCCCTTATGAATATATGTATTGTATGGAGACTGCCTTTTTAAATGTGAGTAAAATAGTTTTTTACGCACTTCTCCGAGTATGTACTGAATGGTAGCACAGCTTTCGAATTTCATTGAGCGTTTGTATCTGTTAAGGAAGACTCCGGCAATTACCGGTCTTTCTTTTTTGATTACCGCTTCCCGGGCTACAATAGAAGCCAGAATTAATGACTTATAGAATCCAATACGTGACTTTTTCATTGTTTCAAGAAGTGTACCGGAGACTCTTTGTTTAAATGTCCGCAGCATTATTAAAATGATTTCCTGTGGTGTGGCTCCCCATGGCATATAGTAGGTATCAGGAAAGAGGAAGCCTTCTGTCGTATCATAGTTATCAAAACCGATTGTTTTTAAGAGTTTTCCGTTGGATGCCGCCAAAAGAAATTCTTCTTTTGTTGCCAGTTTTTTCTTTTCCATAATTTCGGCGATTTGTTTATTGTCCTTGCCTTCAGGTATGGTGATTTTTACCTTGTGGACCTTACCTTTGATAAATAGAGATAAGAGCGCGGTAGATGAATGATCCTTTGTTATGCTGTAAAATCCAGCTTTTATTCTTGATGCGGCATTTTTAATTTTTCCCATTATTTTAAAAAAAGCAACTGATCGGATCAGGCCTTTTTTGGACAGCTCTTCTGTTATAGAGCTCAGGCCGGAGCCTCTCTTTATTTCAAAAAGCACAGCTTCATTTTTTGAATATGGAGAACTGTTTATATATGTAAAAACAAAAAAAAGTATCGCAATTATAATAGTTGGAATTATTATTTTCTTCATTTTTTCCTCGATCTTAAGTTTAAAAATTTAGATATGAAAAATTAAATTTTCACCTAAAAAGAACCAAGTTTCTAGAACTTTTTTATCCTGAAAATATACTTATATTTGCTCGACGGGTCCCAAAAAATATATCCGGAACCTCCTCCTTTATAAACACCGTTTATCTGCGTTTTTAAATAAGCAGGACCGTATCGGTAAGCCCGCCATGAGAAGGACTGAAGATATGGGCGTATAACTGTCTTATTCTTTGTGAGTATTTTACTGCGCATGGTGCCGAATTTCATTATGTCAAAGGCTTGATTTTTTTTGCCGCGGTTTATCCTGAAATTACGGCTGAAATGTGAGGGATACATCATTGGGGAAATCGCGTCAGCATAATTTGCTATCATTGTTATATCCTGTCCCATCCATTTACCCAGTGCAAACCATCCGGAAAATCCGTATATATCAACTGAAAATGGTTTTTTGAGGTTCTTATCGGCGCGGGCCAGGAAGTTTTCAAGGCCGTCAATTAGCCACGCGTTTTTTTTGCGGCCCGGGTAGTAACATCTATAGATAGGGCCGTCAGTTGGGAATCTGATATAGTCAAATTGAACCTCATCAAATCCGAGCGAAATGATTTCCTTTGCTATGTTTATGTTGTATTTCTGAACAAATGGATCAAATGGATTAACCCATTTTTCCTTACCCGAACCCTTCCATGCTTTTTTTGTGTATTTGTCTTTTATTGCGTATTTGTTTTTTTTATATGCGTGAAGTTTAGGATCCTTGAAGATTACGAGTCTGGCAACCAGATGAATTTTGTTTTTTTTACAGAGTTTTACAATCTTTTTGATGTTTAATATAGGGTAGTATGCTTTGAGTGCTTTAACTTGCGCAAGTTTTCCTTTATAGAGTATCCGTCCAAAGTCATCTTTAACGTCGATTACAAGCAGGTTGAGTTTTCTCTTTTTCATATACTTTATATAGTATTTTAATATTCGCGGCCGTGCTCTCCAAGGATTGAAATAAAGTCCTTTTTTCCTGTCGATGGATTTTACCGGGCTTTTTTTTATCCGCTGTTCTTTAGTCAGGCTTATGTTGTATTGTGATGACAAAAAAGACATGGAGTATTCTGATTTTTTATAGAGTGAGATGCTTTTTTTAACAGAGTCCGGGATTTTGCAGATAGTAGATGAATAGGTCCATTTTTTTCCATTGAAAATAATTACTCGTCTTTTCAATGGAAGTATTGATGAAATCCTGAGAGGTGTTTTTTTAAGTTTAATTTTTTTCCATGAAGATTTACCATTAAGAAGTTTATATAAACCGGCGCTGAAGTGGAATCCGGCATAGATTGAACCTTTTGAATCCGCGGCAAGGCTTGTTACAGTTTCATAAAACATTCTTCTTTTTGGGTTTTCTTCTCCCGGCAGTCCCCTGCTGATTCTGTACCATCGGTTTTTAATGGATTTATAAACGCCGTAGGATGTGGTACCAAGATAGAGATTGTTTTTAAAAGAAAGAATTGCTGAGAATCTCGCGAATCTGTTGATGCCCTTAGTGCTTATACTTTTCCATTTTCTTTTTTTTATGTTAAATCTATGAAGAGTGAATTTTGTTGTCGCATAAAGGTATTTTTTGTTTTTTGAAAAACATACTGCTGTTATATGTCTTAATATTTTTTTTCCGAGAATTGTCTTGTGAGGCAGTCCGGAGGAGATGTCAATTTCAACACTTCCATCTGAAAGGTTTAAAATTTTTCCCTCTATGCCCGTTGTGTAGAAAAAGGCATAAGAGGGAATTGATAAAAAAATAAAGTACGATAGAAGGAATCTTTTAATAAAGTTCAATTTCAGCTGGTTTTTTCAAGTACCTTTATATTCTTAATAAGGAGATCTATTTTATTCATTAAATTATGTATATCGTCTTCCATCTGATTTATTTTTGCGTTTACTGAATGAAATCCTTTTAATACAACATGTTTCATGTTTTCAATTTCTTTTTCGGTATGTTCTACGTGTTTTCTTGTATTAACAACTCTCATTTCAATTACGTCGGTTTCTTCTTTAACCAGTTTTAATTTGCCAAGAATGTCATTGGTTGTTGCTTCCATTTTGTCTCCTTTTGATTTATGATATAGCGGGTGAGGGGAATCGAACCCCCGTATTGAGCTTGGGAAGCTCACATTCTACCATTGAATTACACCCGCACAGCCTGTAATGAATGACTAAAATATAATAATAAAACCTTCTACAGGCTATGACTCAATACTATAAAGTGTCTCTGGCTATTGCCCTGATTATTGTGTCTGATTTGATTAGCATTGTATTAGGGCATCCGAATAAATTGCAGAATGAAGCTGAATCACTGACATCCAGCTCTTTTGATAGATAGATAAGAACCATGTCGCCGTTTTTACATTTGTCGCATTGAGCTAAAACAGGAAAGTGTGCTGAGCACTCCGGGCAGCAGAGAGTTACTTTTTCTCCTTCAACAATTTCTCCTGAAATTGTCTTCTTGGATAGGTCTCCTATTTTTGAAGAAACGGAGAATACACCCTTTTCTTCATTAGGTCTTATAAAGGCCATTTTAATTCCCGGCATACCGTTGAATGTATGTTCATTATCCATCAGAGAGTGTCCGTTCGGGCAGTATGCTTCTTTGACGGAGATTTTTTCCGAGTTTTCCGGTATATCTTCAACTTCCTCAACATGAGTTGGTATTTTCAGCATACCTGAATCTGAAAATCTTTCTGACATTTGTTTACTCCAATTCCTGTTTTGTAGCGGCGTATTGATTAAGAAGTTCCTGGCCCAGCATTCTGTAGGTTTTTTTAAATGTAACGCCGCTTGGATCGGTAAACTTTACGAAAGACGAATTCTCAAACTCATTGAGTTTGTCCAGTGATTCCCATGCAGATACTTCATCACCCATTGCCAGAGAGCAGTTTATCAGACCAAGAAGGGCCTTTGCTGCTGTCATCCCGTGTTCAACGGAATTTTGAAATTCGGCAATAGTTGCTCCGGGAAAGTCCGAAATTACTTTTTTGAATGATTTTTCGGCTTCATCAAACTTGTTTGCCTTGAAATGAAGAATGCCGATATTGAATAACGCGTCATCCGCAAGATCTCCACCAGGATTTTCGCCGATTATTTCTTCAAAAGCTTTGAGGCTTTCCTCATAATTTTGAGATTCGGATGATTTTAGCGCGTTTAAAAATTTTTCTTCCAATGCTTCCATATCTTACCCCGCATATTATGTTTTAATTACCGGTTTTTTATAACCGGGCCGTACATAAATGATAATATCGCGGGAAAGGTGATAAATCAAGGAGTTTTAGGTGAAATTCCGGTAAATTTATTGGGATTGTGACCTAACCTCTATCTCCTTCCCTTGGAGGGAAGGAGAAGTGATGAGCTATGGATGACTGGACTATCTGGTTCATCCCCATGCGTATGGGGAACATAAAAATACTGAATCTCTCAAAGTATTAGCGACTTTACAAACCAAATCTATAACAGTAGAAATTTCACCAGTCTTTTAGACATTTTATTAAACAATGATTGATTTTTAACTTCTAATTCTTGGAATTGATCAACTCGTTGTCTTATCCTTTAAGTTTATAGGACTCTCTTGCGAAAGATTGAATTTATTATATAACCAGCTTTTCTCGTAAATACAAGTAAAACCCGTTGCCTGATATTGAATATGAAAGGTTTGAAAATTTTTCTAAAACCTCTCTTATTTTATTTTCATCTTTTTTTTCGAATTCTAATATTAATAATGAAAAATATGAGAAAAGAGATTCCCACATTTTATTTGGAAAACTATTAGAAATAGTTTCTGCTTTTTTTGGCATTGATAAACGTTGAGAAAAAGCCTGATGTGTAGCCTGAAGAATTTGATGCATAAATACTAAAGTTGGTTCACAATAGAAATTCATAACTCGATTTAAAATACCATAGCTGGCACTAAAAAAGTAAAGTTTATCTTCTGGTGAATTTGCATCGCTACATAATTTTTGGACTTCTTTCAATTCATTAAGTATCAATTCAAAATATTGGTCTGATATGTTCATTACTCCTCCTAAGATGCTATATCAAATTTATTTTCAGGTATAACATGCGCGATAGGTTTAGTGGAATCTTGGATATTTTCGTTTCCACTTTTATTCTTTTCAACACAGTTATTAAATGCTAATATTGTATCATAATTAGTATTATCGACTCTCATTAATTGTTCATCATAAGTATTTGTTTTAAAAGTGATTTCCCGATCTAACATAGTTTGTACAAATTTTCTGGTTGAAACATTTTCTCTATCCGCTATTTCCTTAATAAGACTTTGTTTTTCAATAGGTACTACTGCCATATAATCACCATATAAAGTCATTCCTGGAGAATGGTCAAGTGCAAGTGCTAATCGAGCAACGAAATCATAGTTTGGTAACCTCCCCATATTCTCGAAACGTGAAATAACTGACTGTCTGGTTTTCATCACTTTAGCTAAGTCGGTTTGCGACATTCCCTTTGAGTCACGTAGTTCAATACTTTCTAAAATAATTTTGCTTAGAGGGGTCCAGTAATCAAGCTCATTTTTATTTTCAGCTTCCAAGTATTGTTTATCTAACATATCAAGGACTGATTCTTCTTTTATTTCTTGAAATGTCTTTTCATTCATATGCATTCCTCCTTATAACGCTGTTCTGCTTGTTTAACTTTCTCTTTGTTTGCATTTGTTTTTCCATGTTTCTTTTCTGCAGACAAAATATAAATGGTGTTTGAATCATTTTTTATATAAGCTTGGCATCCAAAGTTTAACGCAACAGTTTAGTCATTCTCTCCTTCGGTGTTTCAGTATATGCCATACGTTTTACCAATCCTTGTCTTTTTAAGTCATCAAGATTTGAAGATCTTCCCACCTTTTCTAAGGTTTCCTTAACCATTACCCATAAATTAGGCGGACGTTCATTTCTTAGTTGCTTAAAAAATCTGATAATTGATCCAGTACCTAATTCTTTATCAATTTGGTCTTGGTAATAGATTATTTGCATGCCCACTCCAAGTATATAGCCAAATGGTGATATTTGTCAACCAGAAATAGTATATTTTTCCTAAAAACCATTAATAAATACCGTGAATGGACTGTAAAGTGTCATTATTCCAATAATACAACTATCTCTATTCAAAGTGACCACCAATTATAACTTAAAATTATGTGTTTTTAGTTAAGAACCTAGTTTATTACCTTAGCCTGAACAATAGCTTCTTTGTTTACTAAATTTTGGATGCTCTCATTCGAAACATTTAGCTGAGATAATATAAAAAGGTCTTAAGATATTCATCTATAATACATAAAAAATCCTCCTATAGTATAATAGATGAACAAGGAGAGGTTTTAGTTCCCAAAATATTTAAGTGGTTAAGAATAAAGTTCGCCTTTAGAATTTTTGTTTTTCACAAAGGAGCCAAGCCGCAAAGAATTTTATACAAAACTTGTTATATTATATCCAAGGATTGGAATTGGATTGGGGACGAGGTGAAACCTAACCTCTATCTCCTTCCCTTCAAGGGAAGGAGAAGTGATGAGCTATG
>JAGLSM010000130.1 GCA_023135745.1 Spirochaetota bacterium
AGGAAATGCAGCGCAACTGGATTGGTAAATCAACCGGTGCCGATATTGACTTCAAAGTAAAAGGCTCCGGCCTTCATTTTACTGTATTCACAACCAGACCTGACACATTATTCGGCTCTACCTACTGTGTTCTTTCGCCTGAGCATCCTCTGGTTTCAAAGATTACAACACCGGAGCAAAAAGAAGAGGCGGAGGCTTATGTTTTAAAAGCTGCCCAAAAAACTGACCTCATGAGAACCGACCTTGCAAAGGAAAAAACAGGCATATTCAGCGGTTCTTACGCTGTTCATCCAAATACCGGTAAAGATATCCCGATATGGATCGCGGACTATGTGTTAATTTCATACGGAACAGGCGCCATCATGTCGGTACCTGCTCATGATGAGAGAGACCACGAGTTTGCCAGGAAATATAATCTTCCAATCATTGAAGTAATAAGCGGCGGTGAAAAATCCGTAGAAGAAGAGTCTCACACCGGGGACGGAACGCTTATCAATTCGGATTTTTTAAACGGCCTTCCGGCTGATGCTGCCAAAAAGAAAATGACGGACTGGCTTGAAAAAAATAAAAAAGGCTCCGCCCGTGTTCAATACCGGCTGCGTGACTGGCTTTTTTCACGGCAGAGATACTGGGGAGAACCATTCCCGATTGTTCAGCTTGAAGACGGCAACAGTGTGCCGATCCCTGAAGAACTTCTGCCTGTGACACTTCCCGAGATTGACGAGTACAAACCGACAAGCGATGGACAACCTCCGCTCGCCCGTGCAGATAAAGACTGGAAGGAAATAACACTTCCCGACGGCAGAAAAGGAACACGCGAAACAAACACAATGCCTCAGTGGGCAGGTTCATGCTGGTATTACCTGCGTTATCTTGACCCGGTAAATAAAAACCAGGCATGGTCAAAAGAAGCAGAAAACTACTGGATGCCGGTAGACCTCTATGTCGGAGGAGTTGAACATGCAGTCCTCCACCTTCTTTACTCCCGCTTCTGGCATAAGGTTTTTTATGACTGCGGTCTTGTACACACAAAGGAACCATTTCAGAAATTATTCAATCAGGGTATGATACTGGCGTACAGCTATATCGATGAGAAGGGAAAATACTATCACCCCGAAGATATAGAAGAAAAAAATGGAAAATTCTTTGTGAAAAAAACAGGAGCTTCGGTCAGCACTCAGATAGAAAAAATGTCAAAATCCAAATTAAATGTGGTTAATCCTGATGATGTGATAGATCAGTATGGATCCGACTCCATGAGACTGTATGAACTTTTCATGGGACCTCTTGAATGCACAAAGCCATGGCAGATGGATGGCGTAGAAGGCGTATCACGTTTTTTAAAGAGGACATGGCGTCTGGTTGTTGACACAAATTCAGGCGGCCTTTCGGATAAAATAAATTCAGACCCGGGTGAAAGCGCTGGTGATCTATGGAAGACAATTCATAAAACTGTCAAAAAAGTACAGGAAGACACAGAACATCTCCGGTTCAACACAGCTATATCACAGATGATGATCTTTGTAAATGAAGCAACATCTATCGAGACAATTCCAAAAACAATCATTAAAATTTTCCTGAAACTCCTTGCCCCTTATGCTCCTCATATTGCGGAAGAATTGTGGGAAAAACTCGGCGAAAAAGAAATCCTCTGTCTCCATGAATGGCCGGAATATGAGGAAACCCTATGCGTTGAAGATGCTATTACTGTAATTGTCCAGATCAATGGAAAACTAAGGGAAAAACTCGAAGTATCCAGAGGCCTGGATAAAAAAGAACTCGAAGATATGGCATTTGCCTCAGAACGGGTTCAAAAATTTCTCGATGGCAAAACTCCAAAAAAGGTAATAGTAATACCTGATAAACTTGTTAATATCGTGATTTAATGAATTTCCATATGGAACAGTTCCGTCAAATTTTAATAATTAAAAAGAGATCTTGACAAAATAAAAATCAATGGTTTAAAATAAACTATCTAATAAAAAATAAAACACAAAAGATAGATAATATGAAAGAAAAAGGTATACGCAGATTAAAAAACGGCAGTGTTGAAATAGAGGTCAGGTTTTTAAAGCCCGGCACTATACTGGCATGGCCGACATTCGATAAAAATAATGAAATGGTGTTTCCATCCTATCGCCCTTTTACAAAAGAAGACATTGATACACTTTTAAAAAATGGCAATAATTTTCTCTATTACACACAACAGGCAAATGTACGGCTTCAGTATGAAAAAGACTTGAAATCTTATCTGGACAAGGAAGTTTATAAAGGCCCAAGAACCATAGCAGTTGAAACACAGAAAAGGGCAGTATCTGCTATGAAAGAAATTGTTCAATTCATCAAAGCAGGTAAGGTCTCTGATTTCCTTGACGCAAAAAATATAGTAGAATATGTCTTAAATGATATTCACACATCAAAATCAGAACTTGTGAACCTCCTTGATATTCAGGACTTCGATGATTACACATATACACATTCTCTGAACGTCGGTGTAATATCAATGGTCCTTGCAAAAAGAATGAAACTCTCTGACGAACTTATGTTTAAAATAGGAATGGGAGGATTCCTTCACGACATCGGAAAACTCAAAGTTCCAAATGAGGTCCTTAATAAACCAACTAAACTTACTGAAGAAGAATTCGAAGAAATAAAAAGACATCCCAGATACGGGTACGAAATGGTAAGAAATTCTTCAAATATAAGCGACACAGTACAAAAACTGATACTGCTTCATCACGAATGGGCTGACGGAACCGGTTACCCATTACATTTAACGCATGAAAAACTTGGCAATCTTGTTTTTATCATTTCAATTGCCGACTTTTATGACGCGCTCACTACAGCCCGTCCGTATAAAAGGGCTCTGTCTGCTCCTGAAGCCCTAAGAATTGTTATGCAGCATTCAATATCACACTTCCCTGAAAAGATTGTTCGAAGATTCATGATGGATATGAAAGATATACTTAAGGAAAGCTGCTTTTTTGAAATTGGAATGTACGTTTTATTGAACACTAAAGAAGTTGCCCGGGTAATAGAAAAAGACACAATCGCTACAAATAGACCTGTTGTAGAAATCCTCAAGAATTCAAGAGGGAAAATTAATATAAAACCTGTAAGAGTTGATCTTAATTATGACGGAAGCAGAAGCATTATTAAAATATATAAACCTGAAGAAATAGAAAACCTGCATATACTCTTTTCATAAATCTACTATAAATGCAGCTTCTTTTTCTTTTTCATTGTATAATAATCTCTCACAGTATCTATTGATAAATAATAAGCATAAAAGATATAAACCACTGAGCTTATGATTGTAATTACCACAGACATTGAAAATAAAACAGAAACTATAATATATGCGGGAGTAGCGTAATAAAACATTAACCTCGCCCAATTATGCCCTGTTACAATACCTCCGCCGATCACAAGAAATAAAATGGAAAAGCCGTATACTACAGCAAACAAAAACTGCCATGAAACCCCTTCCACCTTAACCGATACCTTATGTTCTTTTTCTTCACTATTGGTAAAAATAAGTAAGCTTGAAAGAATTAAAAATATTAAAGCAAACCAGATAATAATAATTATCCCAAGCGGGTGAAGAAAAGAAGGCATCTTGTTATTATTCTTTGAAGCAGACAAAAAATTTTTCGACATTTGTTAACCTTAAATATTAATTATCAAATTCATTGAAGTAAGCACTTAAGATTAAATGCAATTCATGTCCCGATAATTTTACCATTTGTTTTTCCAGGAGTTTTTCAAAATTATCAACGGAAAGCTTCGGATTAAGCATTCTTAGTTTTACAACCTTCATTATAACTTTATAATTGATTTTTCTCGGACCTCTTAAAAATCCGGTATTTCTCAGAGTAAGAAACGCGTATCTCAGGAATTCAAAATCCTTCAGAAGCTTGTAGTGTTTAACCTTAAGGTTTACAAGCTGGCTGTTAAGAGTATTTAACCTCTCATGGAAGTTTAATCTGTTAGCAAAAGCAAGCGGATTAGATACAGCGTTTTCAAGAAGCATAAAAAACTCCGGCTTGTTAATAAACCTGCCTTTAATCTTCATTGACACACTATCTTTTATCATTCTGAAATTGAACCGCAAATTTTTAAGAAAATAAAAAACCATCCCGGCGGGCATATAACTCCCGTAATTTTTACCTTTGACCATGAATTTTTCAGGAATGATTACAATCTTAAGTCCTTTTTCTAATACAAAAAATTTAATTGATCTAATACTCATGTTTTTCCAGGAATAAAAATTGTCTTTCAAAATCAGTATCTTTTTCACCCTGAGACTATCAAAAACTCCATGATACTTAACAGAAAAGAACCTGTTTGAAGCGTCTTTTAATTCCAGTTGAGTCTTACCATTAATATTCTCAGTCTTATTTACAAGAATATTTTCCCTGGCCCAATCGAAAGCGGATAAAGGAATCTGGGAAAAAAATATTATTGTTAAAGAAAAAACAAACCTTTTCATGGCTTCTCCTTATTATACATTGCTTATGAATAATTTCATCATTTTAATTTAATAAGAACCTTGTCAAATGGCAGTATCTTGTTGGTTGAAGAAATCTGAAGAACTTTCGCCCTTATTCCTTCATCAGTTGTAAAAAACTCAAGAGTAGCAATTTTTCTCTTATCTCCTCTGATTACAACGCCAATAGAACCATTTTTTGCAGGATAATCATCATTTAAAACCAAAATTATTTTATTGTGATCTTCCCCGTTTATTACATATCCATGCTCTCTGGATGCTTTGGAAAAATAATCCAGGGCAAGCACGTAACTTCTTATCAGTTTATTTTTTTTGTCAATAACATGAATCATCTTTTCTCTGAGGTTTTCATATTGATTGAAAACAGTCCTTGAAAGATACTCCATTTGTTTTACTGAAGGATTGATAGAATTTGTATAATCAACATTCATCATCCTCGTAATCAATAAGTGATGATCTTTCATCCTGGCTTGAATATTTTCAAAAAGAAGTTCTGAGAGTATTTTTTCTTTTTTAAGAAGCTGTGAATAAGATTTAAGTGACAGTAAACCTGCGCCTTTTACATAATCCATATTCTTAATTATTTTCTTTAATTTTTCATCTTTATAAACAGGATTATATTTGAGAACCAACGACTTGATGAATTTTTTCTGAAAGATCTTTAAATCTTTAATATCTCTTGCCGTCTTTCTTTTTACCTCGGCAATCTTTCCCCTGAACCTTCTAATGGTCTTTTGTATTTCCAGGTCGTGAAGCTTCTGGTAATTGTCAATGAGTACTTCAGTTCTCTTCGCGTTTTTCATCAGACGTTTATCATATTTCTCCATCGATTTCTTAATATGATTAATCTCATTTGTCTTACGCCTAATTCTGCCCTTATAGTTGTTCCTAACCCACTTGATCTGCATTTCTTCTTTTTTTCTGAGTTGTTTTAATTTTTCTGCCCGCCTATTACCGGACATTTTTTTAGTATAAAGTAAATCCTTCTCCTTTGCTATCCTGTCTTTTATTTTGAGTATCCGGCTGGTCATTTCCTGCTGAAAATCCAGCAGATCCTGTCTAAGTACCCGTAATCTTGCCTCATGTCTCTTCGCTGTATTTAAGAGATCACTTAGATTCAAGTCCTTAAAATCATCAATGGAAACCTTGAACTTATCGGTTCTCATCTGTATTTCGTTTGTTATAAGAGTTGTAATATAGATCAGAGCCGCGATAAACGCTATTACTGCAAAATAAAAAAGAACATTTTTCTTTTTTTTGGTCTTAGCGAATTCAACGTCAAGAGAATAGACCTGGGGTTTATCCACTGATCTAAGACCCTCTTTGAAAAAAAGATCAGTCTTCTTCGGGACTATATCTTTTACTTCATTGTCTTCATTTATTTCGTTTGCATTGTCCATATCCCGTTCCAATCCTCTGGGCATGTAGTATTTCTTGTTCGGCTGACAAATATTTGAGCCGCGGGCAGAGAGCATTTCCTGAATCCGGTTAATGCTTTTCTCCATTGCCCCTTATAATAAGCGTCAAGAGCTTCAGAATATATGGAAATTTCCTGCTTCATCCTGGGTTTAAGAAGACTCTTGGGAATAGGCCAATAAACACGCTTACCGATAGTTTTCCCTTTAACCTGAACAGTATCAAGTTCCATAAAATAAAATCCGTGGTTGATCAAATTATCCTCAATATCATCTTTGACGGATTCTGAACAAATGACAGAAACTTTGTAAATGCGCGTAAGTCCCTCCAGCCTGGAAGCCGAATTAACAGTATCCCCGATAACAGTGTTAGTCATCCTGTCATTGGATCCGATATTACCATAGAATACCTGGCCTGCATCAATACCTACCCCAACCTCAA
>JAGLSM010000131.1 GCA_023135745.1 Spirochaetota bacterium
GATTAACTTTTTCGTCCGGATCCATATATATGTTGTATAATTCTTCTCTACCATTATTTAAGCAGAGTATGTATTTCCACTTCCCGTCTCTTAAACCCAGATAGTCCTTACTCCAGTTTGTATGAAGGAACGCGAGGTTTTGTTTATGGGCGGAGAAAAGCGAAATGCCTTCATGGTATTTCATTTTTTTTATGTTTAGAACATCAAGAACAGTGGTCATAATATCAATATGTCTTGAGATACCTTTGTAGATGTATCTTTTAGGGAAGAGTTTTTTATTGTAGATCATAAAAGGAACCCTGACGTTTTCTTCATATAGGAACAGTGCATGAAGGTAATTCTGTCTGTGCTGGTAGAATGCCTCACCGTGATCCGCGAAGATAAACAGCAGGGTATTGTCCAGTAGTTTGTTTTTTTCAAGCTGTTTTACAAATTCTCCAAGGCACGCATCGGCAAAGTAAAGAGAGTTTATATATCTCAGCCAGCTTCTCTTTTTATAATCCGGTTCTTTATAAATGTTTTTTATAATTTTATATTTTTCATGTGTAACTACATAAGGATGATGAGGAATGGTAGGAAAGACAGCGGCAAAAAATGGTTTTTTCTTTTTCATGAATTTAATTGCCGGTTTTATCATTGCCCTTTCATCCACACTTATTGGAGTCGGTTTTTTATACGGGGCATTTTTAAGGTGCATGAATTCTCGTACAAAATCTATCTTTCGGTATTTTAAATAAGTTCTATGTCCAAAACTTGCAAGATTCGCGCTGTGTAAAACCGCAGTTCTATAGCCGTTATTTTTAAGTATTTGTGAAATTGTCTTTATTTTAATTGATGGGTATGTCATTGGTATCCATATCTTGTTTGGGTGGTCATAAGCTGAAGAAAATACAGAGAACAGGGAGTTTACCGATAACGGGAAATTAGCGTAATGGTTCTTAGAGACAAAACTGTTTCGTGATAGACGGTCGAGGTTCGGGGTCACGGATTTTCCGTTTATTTTCATTCCGAGGTAGCGGTTTGCTGTTGATTCGAAGAAGTATAGTATAATGTTGTATTTTTTTCCTCGAGGAATATGAAGACGCGGAAAAATTATATTTTTTACAAGCGATTCTGTATTGAGGCCGTATTTAAAATTAGACATATCAGAAGCATAGATTTGGTGTTTTTTTAAATAGATTTTCCTCTTTTTAAAAGGATTCAATACTACAGTTTTTACCGGGTTGCTGTACATTCTAGTTAGACTGATATTATTTTTTGTCTTTGCTTTATTTACCTTAGGTGTGGAGAAGACTGAATAAAGAAAGACCGGTAAAAAAAACAAAATAAATATCCGGGTAAGTATTTTTACTTTTTTAATCGGGAAAATTTTGTTTGTCTTTTTTTTCCTGTTTCTCTTTTCCAATATGAAAGCTGAGCTGTAAGCTGTCAACGCGAGCAGCGAAAAAAGCAGCAGAATATTGTACATTCCTGGAGTTATTTCATATTTGGCGGAGTTAAGTATTTCCCGCCAGAATGTTGAAAGTCCGGCTCCGAGCATACTCAGCTCAAGAGGTGCTTCAAAGATGTGAAAGTAACCAAGAGCAATAAAAATTATTATTCCTGTTATTTCCATTATCAATAAAACTAAAATATAGCGTGTTTTATTAAAACGTTCGGGAATCATAAGAACGGAGCTTGTAAAAATGAGTATAATCAAGACTGTCATGAGGTCTTGAATAAGTGAATTAAATATAAAAGTAAAAACAGAGAAATTCATTAAGCCGGGATAGATTTTTACAGCCAATAAATAAATCTCACTGCGGTAAACCCAAAAAAACAATAAGGATAACAACGAGGTAATTGTCATAATCTGTCTGTTTTTATTTGTAAAAAACGGCATTTTTCTTAAAAATGATTTAATATAATGAAGGATTAAAAATATGTTTTTGATTATCGATTGAAAATTCATGGATTTGACCAAGTTTACAGTATTTGCTTAAAGATAATATGTCAGATAAATAAAAACAATTAGATATGGCAGGTACAGGTCGCAAATAGACAGTAGGTACCGGTTGCGACCTGTACCTACTTGCCACTTGCCACAAAATCAAATTCATTTATATTGACAAATATTGTTACAGACTATATCCTGATGCAGGATTTATTACTTCATTTTTACAGGTGATAAAGCTGACAGGGGTAGAAAAATGATTCGAGGAAGAATTATTTATAAAAAACTCTGTATAATTCTGCTGACACTGCTTATTATGTTTTTATCCAAAGTTATTTATGCTGCAGTTTCTGTAACCCTGCAGGATTCAAACCATATTAAAATTAACAGATTTCTTGAATATTTTGAAGATAAAGACAAACAGTTTACTATAGAAAAAGTAAAAGAAAAAAACATAAGATGGAAACCCGCGGGTAATAATATTCATTTTGGTTATTCTTCCTCCGACTACTGGTTCAGATTTGTAATTGATAATAAAACAAAAAAGCCATTTTATCTTGAAATTGACTATCCGATGCTGGATTTTGTTGAACTATATATCCCGGATAAAGCAGCGGGTTTTAAAAAGATTATATCCGGTGACCGCATAGCCTATGGCAAACGCCCTGTTAAGGACCGGTTTTTTCTTTTTAAGATAGATGATTCATCAGAGAAGAGACTTTATTATCTGAAGATACGTTCAGAGAGCAGTATTAATTTTTCCGCTTTTTTGTGGCCTGAAAAATCAATAATTAGACGCTGGGTTAAGAGGTCTCTTCATGAAGTTATGTTTTTCGGTTTTATGCTTGCTGTAATACTCTACAATGTTTTTTTTGTTATTAATAAACAAAAAAGAGCGAATATATATCTTTTGTTATTTTTAGTTTCATGGTTTTTATTTTTTTTATCGCTTGAAGGCTTTGCTGTTATGATGCTGTGGCCTTCTTTCCCGGTATGGGCAAATACGGCCATACCTTTTTTTGCTTTGTTTACTATAGTATTTATGGGACTTTTTCTACAAAATATGCTCAATTTAAAGGAAAAATTTCCTGTTATACATAGATTATTGTATTCTTTCATTTTACCTGCTCTGCTTTTAATTGTTATTACCCTTATCATTGGTTATAAGGTAATTATAGTTTTTTATATGCTGGTTCTGACTATAATTATTCTTTTTTATATTTTCAAAAAAGGAATAAAAACCGCAAGATTTTTGTTATTTGCTATGCTGCCCGTTTTTCTTATGCATATTTTTATTATACTAAACAAGTTTGGTATTTTAGATCAAAATTTTATTTTGATGTGGGGTACCAAGATCAGTGTTTCATGGATGTTTCTTCTATTTACCTTTTCCTTATTTGACCGAATTAGTTTAATAAATGCCAGATTAAGAAAAAATGAAGATATGCTGGAATCAGCTTCAACAGGAATACTCACATTTGACCTTGATCAAAAGTTGACCTATGTTAACAACTCATTACTGGATATGTGGGGGTATGATAAGAGTGATGAGCTTATGGGATCTAAGGTGACTGACCTGCTGGGTGATAAAAAATATTTTAATAAATCAATGAAATTTCTGTCACAAAATGAACATTTCAGCGGTGAATTTAAGGGATTGAGAAAGGATGGAACTGAATTTGATATTAGAATAATAAGTGATCTTGTGAAGTCCCATTCGGGTAATTCAGAATCAGTGATGTCGATTGTTATTGATATTTCAAGGCAGAAGCATATATTCGATCTGTTAAGAATACAGAGAGATTTGAGTATCTCTTTCAGTAAGGCTGTTGCAATGCAGGATGTGCTTCAGATTATTCTTGATGCAGTATATAAAATACAGGGGATCAATGCGGTTGGCGTGTACCTGGCCGGAAGAGAATCAAAATCACTGAATATGCTTTTGTATAAGAATATACCTGTAGAAATACTTGAAAAATTTGAGTATCTCAAGTACGACGAGAGGGAAACCATACAAGTCATGAAGGGGGAAAATGTATTTCTTAGAACATCTGATTTAGGTATTTCCGCCGGAAAGCGGACAAAGATTATAAGGACAATTGTGATTATACCTATTAAGCATGAAAATAAGGTAATAGCGGCTTTAGGTATTGGATTTGCTTTTAAAAAAATCCCGGATTCGATGTTTAATACTATTGAATCAATTTCAGGGATGATTGGTGTTTCGATTGCCCGCGCGATAAGTGAAAATGCTCTAAAGGAGAGTGAGAAAAGATTTTCAAAACTCTTTGAAGATGCTCCTGTTTCATTATGGGATGAAGATATGAGCAGTTTAAAAAGGTGTATTGATGAATTGAAATCTGAAGGGGCACAAGATTTTGAAATGTATTTTGACGCTCATCCGGAGAATCTTGCAAAATGTACTTCACTCATAAAAATAATTGATATAAATAAAGCAACAATGAATTTATACGCGGTCGATAATAAAGAAGATTTTATTAAAAACGTGTTTAAAAAAACCTTTACTGAAGAATCATTTAAGGCGTTCCGAAAATGTCTGATTGCTTTGATAAACGGAGCTGAAAGCTTTGAAACCGAATCAAAGATTATGAACCTTAGAGGAGAAGAAAATACTGTTATTATAAGGTGGTTTGTTCCCGATAAATTTAAGCATTCCTGGGCAAGAATCATCGTATCAATGGCGGATATAACCAAGCTCAAAGAGGCTGAAAAAAAGCTGGAAAATTCTTTAAAGCAAAAAGAGGTTCTTTTAAAAGAGATACATCACCGTGTAAAAAATAACCTGAACATAGTTCACAGCCTTCTTGAATTTGAATTGGCTAAACATTCAGATAGTGCAATTGAATCAATTATAAAGAATATTCAAAACCGGATAATAGCTATGGCATTGATTCATCAAAGTTTATACCTGTCTGAAGATTTAAGCTCGATTAATTTCCAGGAATATGCCGAATCAATTATTCTTCAAATTTTTGATTCATACAGGATAGATGAAAACCGGATTATTTTTAAACAAGGTATTGAAGATATAGTATTTAATATTGAAACGGCTATTCCTTGCGGATTAATTATCAATGAATTAATTACAAATTCATTGAAATATGCATTTCCGGGTAATAAAGCGGGTAAGATAGGAATTTATTTTAAGCGTGTTGGTGAAGATTGCATTCTTACAGTTGAGGATAATGGGATAGGTTTTGACAAAAATTTTAATTTTGAGTTATCTAAATCTCTCGGACTTTTTATTGTAAAGTCTCTTACTGAACAGCTTCATGGTACAATAACGCTTGATAGTAATAGCGGGGTATCGTTTAAAATAAGGTTTAAATACTAACCAAGTTTTTTTGAAATATCTACAGCCGCGATTGTTCCATCTGCTACAGCTGTTGTAATTTGACGAACCTTCTTTGAACAGATATCTCCTGCTGCGTAAATTCCATCCATATTGGTCAGCATATCTTCATTTGTTTTGATATAGCCCCATTCATCAGTTGTGAGTTTTTTATTGAACAGATTTGTATTGGGCTGAAAACCTGCAAATATAAAAGTGCCGTTTGTCCGCAGAGGATATTTATTTTTTTCATCTCTGCTCCTTTTAATAATTTATACAAACTCACTTAAGAGGGTTTGATTCCCTCGATTGTGAAGCTTGAGACTTTGATTTCGCCCTTATCATAGGGTTCACTTTCTTCTATTACCGTTACAGTTTTAAAACCTGCTTTTGAAAGAGTGTTCATATAAACTTCTTTTGTAACAGAGCCGGCCCAGCATTCCACGATTGTCTCAGAATCATTGGCGTATTTTT
Organism: Spirochaetota bacterium; assembly: GCA_023135745.1. GTDB lineage: Bacteria > Spirochaetota > JAGLSM01 > JAGLSM01 > JAGLSM01 > JAGLSM01. The sequence goes on from JAGLSM010000131.1 coordinate 5,760, forward strand.
CCGGAACAGTATCCATTGAATAAATATCGCTTACTACAAAACGTCCGTCATTTTTTAATACCCGGAATATTTCGTTCCATACAGACTGTTTGTCAGACGAATGATTCAATGTACAGTTAGAAATTACCAGATCAATGGAGCCGGATTCAAGAGGCAGTGACTCAAGAGTATATTTAATAAATGAAACATTTTTAACATCAAGTTTTTCCGCATTTTTTCTTGCTTTCTCAAGCATACCGTCAGAAATATCGATACCATAGGCAAATCCATCCTTGCCTGCACTTTCGGCCATTCTTATGACATCGTTTCCGCGGCCGCTGCCAAGATCCAGACATATTTCGCCAGGTTGAGGCTTGCTGTGTCCAAGGGCTTCTCCGCAGGAAAGGCAGCATGATGTTTTTGATAATTCACTGTAGCGTACGTTTATTGCGCTGTTGTTTGCTTCTTTTATCATTTTTATTAATTGCTTACTTTGGTAATTTAAACAATTAATCTCAATGAAGGAAAAAAATCATGTAAAGAATATATAAAAAACAATATATAACGTCAAGGTGTTTGATATGATAATTGTCTCCGGCAAACACAGTAGTGTCAGGTTTAAGGAT
>JAGLSM010000132.1 GCA_023135745.1 Spirochaetota bacterium
TAAAAATCAGTTTCTGCCTGTATCTTCGACCGCCTGTCCATTGCTTCATGTTCATTAATCATACCGCTTGCAAGCTCACCATCTACAGCCATGTATTTATTCGGCATAGCATCCAGTCTGAATCTTGCCGCGACTTCAGAAATACGTGTTGATCCCTTGGTAATAACTATAAACTGAACCGCAACAAGAATAAGGAATATGATTATACCTACTACATAGTTACCACCAACCACAAAGTCGCCGAATGCCTTGATGATTTTTGAATCAAAAGATGTTCCTTCAGTCAATATCATCCTTGTTGATGAGACATTGATTGCCAGCCGGAAAACAGTTGTCATCAATAAAAGAGATGGAAAAACAGAAAATTCAGCAGCATTTTTCATATACATAACTGTCAGAATTACAACCAGAGAAAACATAAGGTTAACAGCAATAAGACCGTCCAGCATCAATGCCGGAATCGGAATAATCAACATAAAAATTACAGCTACAACAGCAACTGCCAGAAGAACATCAGTCCGTTTTGCAAGCAATGATTTTTTTTCTGCCATTTATCACCCTTTCATTCTGGAACAAAAAATAAATTTTTAAAACTTTTGTGAATCTAAACAAGCACCTTCGGCTGGTGATTGAACTTATCCAGCTTGCTGAATATCATTGCAACTGCTTCAAACAATGCCTCCGGTATTGAGTCGCCCACTTCAGCATCATTGTACAATGCCCATGCCATAGGCTTGTTTTCAATAGTCTGAACTCTGGAATCAGCTGCTATCTGCCTGATTACATGCGCAAGATGGTCTGCGCCTTTAGCAACAACAACCGGCGCCATATGCTGATCTGTATCATATTTTAACGCTATTGCTATATGCGTCGGGTTTGTAATAACAACATCAGCTGATTTTACCATTGCCGGCAGATTTCTCTGTGCAAGTTCCCTGCTCTTCTGCATTATCCTCTGTTTTACATGAGGATCGCCTTCTTCCTGTTTGCGTTCCTCTTTTAATTCCGGAACAGTCATTTTTAATGATTCAAGATGCTGTCTTCTCTGGAAAATATAATCCGGAATTGAAATAACTATCAAAGCAAGGCAAATTCCGTTAATTATCTTAAAAGCCGTAGTTGTAACCTGATTCATACCCTGGGCAACCCCAAGATTCATCATATTTAAAAGTTTTGTAAAATCACCCCTGATTATTATAAAAGCAATACCGGAGATAAGAATAAGTTTTAAAGATGACTTAACAAAATTCATCATCGACTGTTTAGAAAAAAACACTTTCTCCATAAGTTTCTTTACCGTAAATGAAATTCTGGTAAAATCAGGTTTTATCGGCTTTAAAGTAAATAAAAAACCAACCTGAACAACATTTGATAAAAGAGCCACAATAAAAGCAACTCCTATAAGAGGGCCGATAATGTAAAATAATGCCGCTATAGCCTTGATTACATATGCGTTAATGTTTCCCTGAGAGATCTCAATTTCATTCATATTATTCAAACAAAATCCAAACAGGTCCTTAACTCCTCCAAGAATATGGTGCCCCAGCAATGAGATAGCCCAGAATGTAAACAGCATAACAAGCGCGGATGGAATCTCAGCGCTTTTAGGAACTTTGCCGTCCTCTCTTGCCTTTCTCTTTTTTGTCTCTGTCGGTTCTTCAGTCTTCCCCTCATCCTCAGCGGCAAAAAACTGAAGATCAAGATAAAAGGAATCATCAGCTGTATATACTTTAAGATTACAGGACGCATTACTCCTTAAAATAAAAGCAAAGAAATTTTTAAATTTCAAAAAAAGCAAACCGTAAAATTCTTTCAAGTTTTATCCTAATAAACTTTAATCAAAGAGAAGCAAGAAGCTTCCACGTATATTTGATACCAAGCTCAATCCAGTTGCTCATAAACCGCAAAATAAAAGGTATGGCAAAAAATACAACAGAGATTCCCACCGCTATCTGAATGGGAAAACCCAGCATAAGAACATTCATCTGAGGAGCAGCCTTCGCAAGAAGGCCAAGCGTAACTGAAATAATAAAAGCGGTGCCTATTACAGGCAGTCCTATTGAAATAGCGGCGCCGAACATTCTTTGAAAAGCCTCGGCAAAACCTTTTGCAAAAACTCCTGCTGAATTAACAATATTCAATACAGGAACATTTATATAGCTCTTGTAGACTCCAGCTATTAAATGATGATGAGCGTTAACCGCGATAAATACCAACATTGCAAAAATAGCCAGAAGTTGTCCCATAATCGGAATCTGTATCTGTGACTGAGGATCAAACACCATTGAAATACCAAGCCCCATTTGCATGGAAAATAACTGACCTGAATACTGAAAAGCTACAAAGAAAATTGAAATCATAAATCCAATAAGAAGACCAATCAGAACTTCACCCGCAATCTGCATTAAAAAAGGCACCGTATCAAGCTCTGCTTTGATATTAAGCTTCAGTACCATTGGAAATATTACAATTGTTATTAAAAAAGCCAGAAGAGCCTTTACCCGGAAAGGTATAATAAACGATGAAAAAAATGGAGCTACCGCAAACATGGCAAGCATCCTCGCCATAATAAGGAGTAAAACCTGGAAATTCTGTATTAAACCAATAGTTACCATCAGCCTACCTGGTCATCATAGGTATTAAATTAAAAATACGTTTAGTAAATTCGATCAGGGTTGAAAGCATCCAATTTGAAAAAATAATTATTGAAAGAAAAATCGCAACAACCTTGGGCACAAACGTCAGTGTTTGTTCCTGGATACTCGTTGTAGCCTGAAATATTGACACAAGAAGCCCAATCATCATTCCTACACCAAGCATCGGCGCTGAAAGCATAAGTATATGAAGCAGCGCTTCCCTCGCTATTTTAGTAATAAAAGCAATATTCATAAGACCTCCATTTATCCGAATCCCTGCACAAGTTTCTGGATTAATAAATTCCAGCCGTCAACCAGGTAAAACAGAATGATTTTAAACGGGAGAGAGACCATTACAGGCGGGAGCATTATCATACCCATTGACATTAGAGTTGAAGCAACTACCATATCAATAATAATAAAAGGAACAAAAATGATTATTCCGATTTTAAACGCTGTGGTAAGTTCGCTAATTATAAAAGCCGGAATTAAAACATAGGTCGGAATATCTTTCCTTGTTTTCGGTCTCTTACCTTTTGCAAGGTGAAGAAATAAAGCTATATCCTTCTCCCTGGCCTGTCTAAACATAAATGCACGAATCGGTTTTATCCCGCGTTCGTAGAGCTGTGCCGCAGAAATTTTCTTTTTTAAAAAAGGCTGAACCGCATCTTTATTAATCTTACCAATGGTAGGAGCCATAATAAAAAGGGTTAAAAACAATGCCAGACCCATCAATACCTGATTAGGAGGCATCTGCTGCGTAGCAAGAGCCATCCTCGTAAATGAAAAAACAATCGCGATCCTGATAAAACTGGTTACCATTATAATTATCGCGGGGGCAAGTGATAGAACCGTTAAAAGCAGCAGTATCTGAAGAGACAGGGCGACCTCATTCGGACCCCTTGCCTGATCAACTCCAAAGGTAACCCTGGGCAATACAAAACCCTGGGCATTAGAAAATGATGGTAAGAGTAAAAATAGTAATAAGATAAAGATACTTAAATGAAGCTTCCTTCTAGAAACCATTTCCCCTCCCTAGGATGGTCCCGAAAAAAGGCCTGTTTATAGTAAAATACAGCCCTGAAACGAAATTTTAGCTATTCAATGCTCTAAATATTAACGTAATTTAAATTTTTGTAAAGATTTATTTATTTTTTATTTTTCTTAGTCTGTCCCGCTGTTTTTTCATAAAATCAATCTTTTCACCGTTATCTGCAGGTTTAACCTGGTTTCCGGCACGGCCGAGAAATGAAGTCAATTTCTCAAGAAATCCCTCTGCCCCTTTTTGAGGCTGCCTTGAATACTCGAGTCTTAACCAATCAATGGTTTCTTTATCATCAATTTCTGAGAGAAGATTAATTGTATTATCAGTGACACCTATTAAAAATATTTTTGAACCAACCTCTACAATCTGGAGCATTCTGTTGCCGCCGAGACCGGTGCTTGAAATGACCTTAATAACAGCAGGGGAACCAAAGCCGCCCCCTCTCTTTTTCTGAATGAAGCGGAAAATGCCGTATATGCCCACAACAAATAGAGCAAGAATTATCAGAGTCTCAACAAAGGTACCAAGACCGCCAATACCAATATCCTGATTCTTCGCATTTTTCTGATTTTGACCTAAAACATCCTGCCGTTTATTAATGTTTTTTATGTAGTTGTCATTAGTTTTAGAAGAAGTATTAGTAACCGCAAAACCTTGAGGTAACAAATAAATAATATTAAAAATTATTAAAAACAAAATAATTGTTTTTTTCCGCATTTCCCCTCCCGAAAAATGTTATTTATCTTTTACACCGTTAATTAATGAATATTATCAATACGCTCCATTGGAGAAACAATTTCTGTTACACGAACTCCAAAGTTTTCGTCAATAACCACAACCTCACCCTTCGCGATAAGTTTCTGGTTAACAAGAAGGTCTACCGGTTCACCCGCAAGTTTTTCAAGCTCAATAATGGAACCTTCTCCGAGGCCAAGAATATCTTTAATAAGCATTTTTGTGCGGCCCAACTCCACAGTGAGCTGCATCTGAACGTCCATGAGAAGACCAATGTTACTGTTGTTTTTCCCCTGAACTCCCTGTGAAAACTGCGGATATTGCACATTTGCCACACCAATTTGCCCTTGAGAAGGAGATGAATCCATAACCGGCCCTCCGGCAAATCCGGGACTCGCATCCTGAGGCGCCATAGAACCAAAAGACATATCGCTTCCAATACCCATAACAGTGTTGACAATTTCTTTTACAAGTTTGAAAGGCATTATTTGTGTAACCTGAATCTGATCCTGACCTTCAGGTTTAAGTGTATAAGATACACGTGCAAGCTTATTTCCGGTTGGAAAAGTCAACTCGGTACTTGAGTTTGCCATTATTGCATTAGCTTCAGCAAAACGAACAGACTTACCAAGTTTACCTGCCATACTTGAGGCAGCAGCGCCATACATTTGATTCATAGTCTGCACAAGGGCATTTAATGCCATATCAGTTAATTCCTGACCGGTCTGCCCCATAGTCATATTGGAAATTGTTATAGCACCTGAATCCTGAAGCACAAAAATATTATCACCTGAAATACCATCCTGAAGGTTCATGCTGACCTGAACCAAATGTCCGACCAGTTCAGCTCTGATCTCCTCAGGCCCCATTACATCAACCTTCATCATACCAACTCCAACTTGAGCTGATATAATGGTGCTTAGACTCGATGCAGCCGCGTCAGTCGCAGCACGTATCACATCCAGCAGAGTAGATTTTTCATTGTCGGAAAGCGTTTCAGAAGAAGCCGCAGGAGCCGCCATACTTGTACTGGCGTTGCTGCCGCTCATAAGTTCATCAGTACCCGCTAATAGAGCATCAATTTCTTCCTGGGATAAAGAACCATCACTCATTATCATCCCCTCCTCTTGCTATTTCTTCAAGCATATCTTCTGTAATTTCTTCAAGCTGTCCAACAACCTGAACAGCCATTCTGTTACTTACAATACCAGGTCTGCATCTGAATTTGGGTTTATTTCCAATTTTTAAAAGCATGTCTGAATTTATTTTTGCGTTCGGCAAAAGGACTGTATCTCCCGCACTCAAATTAACTACATCATTCATCGAAAGTTCCACTTCGCCTAATTCAGCCTTAACAAACAGGAAAACCGAATCAAGACGTTCTTTTAACAGGTTAAGATTTTCTGTTGTAGTTCCCTTCCTGATACTGGAATACCAATACTGAGCAGATAATTTAGATATAATCGGCTCAATTGTGATGTAAGGAATACAAAAGTTAATCATTCCTTCTACTTCCCCAACCTTTGTTTCCAGAGTTACAAGCACCACCATATCGTTTGGAGGCACAATCTGAGCAAATTGAGGATTCGTTTCTATATTTCCAAGCCTTGGTCTTAAATCAATAACGTTAGACCAGGACTCCCTGAGATTAGCCAGAATACGTACTATAATATTTTCCATTACAGATATCTCAATATCTGTTAATTCCCTGCTTATCTTTGTAGCTTCTCCGCTGCCGCCGAAAAGCCTGTCAATAATAGTAAAGGTTATAGATGGATCAATTTCAAGTACTGAACTTCCTTTTAATGGATCCATATTAATAACAGCCAGCGTTGTAGGACTTGGAATTGACCTGATAAATTCCTCATAGGTCAACTGATCTACCGACGCGACATGAACATGAACCA